>CAMTPA010000050.1 GCA_947074275.1 uncultured Bacteroides sp. | reverse complement strand
AGTTCTGAACCTAAAAGAAGATTCGTTTTGATATTATCTTTTTGGGTATCATAAAAAAAAAGAGTTTAGATGAATTACAAGCTAAAGCTCTCGAATAAATAATATCAAAATAGAAAACAGCAAAACCTTTTAATTAAACAATTCTATGAAGCTATCAATACAATATTTCAGCAAAGGGGTATTCTCACTTGTATTTGTGATTGCAGTGTTTCTTTTTTTTGCAATTAGCTATTCATCACATCTACATTATCAAGAACAGTTTCAATTATTCTTATTTGATACTTGGTATTGGCAAGAGCGAATATCAATCCCTGGTGGATTAGCCGATTATATCGGTGAATTTATCACACAGTTTTATTATAATAATTGGTTGGGAGCAGTTTTCATAAGTCTTTTATTGATAATAGTTCAACGGTTGGTTTGGTCGATTTCGAAAAGCTTTAGACGCACAGACTCATTTTATTTGTTGACGTTTCTCCCCTCTATCGCAATGTGGGCCTTTCTATGCGATGAAAATGCGATGTTATCTCTTGTGATTGCAGTCATTATTGGTTTAGCTTACGTATTGTTACTTCATTGTATAAGCACAACATATATTCGCATATTGTGTAGCATCGTTTTGCTGCCTTTATTATATTGGTGCATTGGAGGTGCTTTTTACATTGCAGTAATTCTTATTATTTTTCACGAATGGTTTATTGCTTGGAAAGCAAAGAAAGTATCTTTTGTTTTTTTATTTACCATTATCTTGATTGCAGTAAGCACTGCTTGTCCTCTGTTAGCTCAAAGATGGGTTCAATATCCCCTAATAAACTTATTTGCAGGAATTAATTATTATAGGTTTCCTGCCGTCTTCCCATACATTGAGTTCGTCACTTTCTTTCTTACAGCTTTTATACCTCCCTTATTTATTATACTACCTGTAACCCTCAAAAAACATAATAATATAGCAATCGTGGCACAGTTGGTGTTTGTCATAGCAATTGCATATCTATTAGGCAGTATTACAATAAATACAGACAAAGAGGAAGCATTAGAATATGATTATTTAGCAAGAACACAAAAATGGACTGAAATAATAAAAAAGGCACAAAAGAAAAATCCAACCTCACCTTTTTCCGTGACTTGTTTAAACTTGGCATTGGCCAAAACCAATCAATTAGGCGACCGTATGTTTACTTTTTATCAAAATGGAGTAGAGGGATTATTACCTGTTTTTCAGCGCGATTTCACATCTCCACTTCCCACAAGTGAAGCCTATTATCATTTAGGAATGATCAATACCGCCCAACGCTACACTTTTGAAGCAATGGAGGCCATTCCTAATTTTCGTAAAAGCGCACGTGCCTATAAGCGATTGGCAGAAACCAATTTAATAAATGGCCAATACGAAGTTGCAGCCAAATATCTGCAAGCACTATCTAAAACCACTTTTTATAAGAAATGGGCTAAAGACACACAAACCTATCTTTATAATGAAGATAAAATAAACAATCACCCGGAATGGGGCAAACTAAGACGACTCAGATACCAAGAAGACTTTCTATTTAGTCCTACCGAACAAGACATTATGTTGGGACTATTAGTGCAGCATAACAAAGAAAATAAAATGGCGTTTGAATATATGCTTGCCCACACGCTACTTAATAAAAACATAGACTCCTTTATGAGGTATTATCCGCTTGGCAAAGATTTAAACTACAACCACATCCCCAAATCTTATCAAGAATTACTTGTATTTGTTTGGACGCAGCAAAATAAATCATTCGATGGTATGCCGTGGAGCATATCAGAAGGCGTTAAACAGTCCGTTACCGAATTTGCACGTATTTATATACAGCAACAACCAAATTCGGAAAACATTCTGAAACAGAGATTTGGAAACACCTATTGGAGTTACTTATTATTTGAAGCAAAAAATTGATTATTATGAAAAAATACATCCTGCTATCTTTGTTAATAGCTTTATTGACCTCGTGCAGTACAGCTGTAAAAAATCCAACCATGATAGCCGAATATCCTCCTATCTTTCCCGACTATGTAAATGTGACGATTCCAGCTTCTATCGCACCTATGAATTTCAACTACATAGGCAGTGATTGTTCAAGAATAGATGTACTTATACAAGGAGAACACGGTGAAGAGATTCGGGTTAATAACAAAAACTGTGCAGATTTTCCACTAAAGAAATGGCAAAAACTACTTGAAAATAACATCGGCGACAGCTTAACTGTTACCGTATCTGCAAAACAAAAAAATGGTTGGGTAGAATACAAGCCATTTGCACTATATATCAGCCAACACCCTATTGATTATGGATTAGTCTACCGCAAAATTGCACCCGGATACGAAGTATATAGCAAGATGGGTATTTATGAACGCAATCTATCTACTTTCGATGAGAAACCCATCATAGAAAATACTTTAGTGCCAGGTATGTGTGTCAACTGTCACGCATTCAATCAAGCTGACCCTACGAATATGAGTTTGCACATCCGTGGTGGTCAAGGCGGCACAATGTTGCAAAAGGGAGATGAGCTTCTAATGCTAAATACAAAAACAGACTCTACTCTTTCGGCCTGCGTTTATCCGTATTGGCATCCCAGCGGAAAGTACATAGCCTATTCGGTAAACGAAACTCGTCAGTCGTTTCACGCGGTAGAAAACGAACGAATAGAAGTGATGGATATGGCATCCGATATTGTTATTTATCAACCTGACACTCACAACATACTATTAAGCGACAAGCTGACAAGAAAAGATGCTTTTGAGACATTCCCTACTTTTTCGGCAGATGGTACTAAACTTTATTTCTGCTCTGCTGATGCTAAAAATATGCCCCACGAATACAAGGATGTAAAATACAATCTTTGTAGCATCGATTTCAATCCCAAAACTGGAGTTTTTGGCGAAAAAACAGATACTTTGGTAAATGCCAAAGCAATAAATAAAAGTGTATCGTTCCCCCGTCCATCATACGACGGCAAATACATTATGTTCACTCTATCCGATTATGGAAACTTTTCTATTTGGCACAAAGAGGCTGACTTATGGTTACTGAATATTGCCGACAACACAATGCGCTCCTTGGATGAGGTAAACAGCAATGATACTGAAAGTTTCCATAATTGGAGTAGCAATTCACGCTGGTTTGTATTCAGCAGTCGTCGCGATGATGGATTGTACACCAAACCTTATTTGGCTTTAATCGATGAAAATGGTAAAGCATCAAAACCATTCTTACTACCTCAAAAAACCCCACAATCATTTTACAATTATTCCAATTTTGCCTACAATGTGCCCGATTTTGTAAAGCACCCTATGAAATCAGATTTAAGAGAGATGGAGCGTGTTATAAACTCCAGCGAACGTACTCCTGTTTCCGTTCGTCCTTAAATTGTTTATATTAAATCAATTAAGCATAAAAACGGATAATATTGTATTACTTTTCCAGCCTATCAACTGTTACCTTTGTAACCAAATTAAAAGAAACAGTATGGATACGTTCAAAAGTAAAGTTGAAAAGCTATTTCAAGATTATGAAGAGCTAATTACAAAAAAAAATGAGCAAGTTGCTGAAAGCAATGGAGTTTATCATCGATATAAGAATCCTATATTAACAGCTGCTCATACTCCTGTATTTTGGAAATATGACTTAAATGAGGAAACCAACCCTTATTTGATGGAGCGCATTGGTATGAATGCGACTTTAAATTCGGGCGCAATGAAGTGGAACGGCAAATATATCTTAGTCGTGCGCGTAGAAGGCTCTGACCGCAAATCATTTTTTGCCGTGGCCGAAAGTCCCAATGGCATTGACAACTTTCGCTTTTGGGATTTCCCCATCACAATGCCCGATGACCTCGTTCCCGCAACCAATATTTATGATATGCGCTTGACTTTTCACGAAGATGGTTGGATTTATGGAATATTCTGCGCTGAGCGTCACGATGATAACGCACCAGCAGGCGATTTGTCATCGGCAACAGCTACTGCCGCTATTGCTCGCACCAAAGATTTGGTAAACTGGGAACGCCTTCCCGACTTAAAAACAAAAAGTCAGCAACGCAATGTTGTGCTTCACCCTGAATTTGTAGATGGGCAATACGCTTTATATACTCGTCCACAGGATGGCTTTATCGACGCTGGTAGCGGTGGTGGTATCGGCTGGGCCTTGGTAGATGACATTACGAACGCAGAAGTGAAAGAAGAAAAAATAATAGACCAACGCTACTATCACACAATCAAAGAGGTGAAAAATGGTGAGGGGCCTCATCCTATCAAAACTCCCAAAGGCTGGTTGCACTTGGCTCACGGCGTGCGCGGTTGTGCTGCTGGTTTGCGCTATGTGCTTTATATGTATATGACTTCGTTGGAAGATCCTACAAAATTGATTGCAACTCCCGGTGGTTTCTTTATGGCTCCCGATGGCGATGAACGCATTGGTGATGTAAGCAATGTGCTATTTACAAATGGTTGGATTGCAGATGAAGATGGTACAGTATACATCTATTATGCTTCTTCAGATACCCGTATGCACGTTGCTACTTCTACTATCGACAAATTGGTAGATTATTGTATGAATACTCCCGTAGATGGATTGACAACTTCGGCTTCGGTTGAAACATTAAACCAAATGATTGCGAAGAACTTGAAGTTAATGAACAAATAGTTCGTTTCTAATCTCATTATAGATTTATACAATTTCTAAGCTCTACTTACACAAGTAGATATTATTGTGGCTTCATTCAAATAATAATATTAAGGTAACTACCTTAAAACACAAACAATTGTCGCTACTTTCAAAGTAGCAAATGACTTTATTGTTAAATCATTCAGTACAATTGTTTAATGGTTAAAGGAGATGGTGGATCGTGAGATTCGCCATCTTGCATTTTATTATATGCCATTTATTTAATGTATTAAATCGTTCTGAGATGCTGGTGTGACAATAAATTATTATCCAACAAAAAGTTTATTTCAGAGAGTGAAGGTGTTTTACCCATAATTACATAAATTTGTAGCAGAACCGATAAGTTATTGCAAAAGCATTGCACCACAATGCCCTATAAACTATAAAATGAAAAACAAAACCACTACAATCTACTCTACGATTCTGATATTAGGGGGGATACTCCTTTTTCTCTTCTTTTTTTATCTATATCCATATCATCTATATCATCGAGAGCAAACTTCTATATTTATTCTTTCGGGAACAACACTGACCGATTATTTAAGTAAACCTGCTGTTTTATCGTGTTTAATAGGCGATTTTCTTACCCAATTCTTCTACTACCAAGGCATCGGTCCTCTTATCATCAGTGCATTGCTCGTGGCTTTGGGCACAATATATTATCTACTTTTAAATCGCATCCTACATTGGTGGGCACTCGTACCTGCCACCCTACTCACTTTGTGGGAGTTTGGCAAACTGTGTAGTTTGTACTACCCCATTTCAGCTACTATTTCGTTTATGGGTGGTGGATTGATGGTACTGTTGTTTATTCGTGCCAATCTTCACCCCAACAAAGCTACAATTCCCCTTGCAACACTTTGCATTGCAGCCTCTTATTGGTTGTTTGGTTTTGGTGTGTGGGTTACTTCATTTTTTATATTCTTCTATTTATCGCGACTCATATTCTTGTTTTTGTTGGTAGAAGCTATTTGCATTTCAATTGCTGCCAAGTATTTGTATATTATCCCTTGGAGCGAAGCATTTGTTTATCCATCAACTACCCTATTCGACAAACCCAACTTAGGGAGAGAACGCATTCTGAAATATGATTGTGAATACTACTTCAACCGATTGCAAAACAATGAGGTTGCGCCACACGGAATGCTGCCAACTTATTACGCAAACTTAATAGATGCCAAACAACAAAATCTCCCTCTCAACCTATTGGAAAGAATACAGTATGGTATCAATGGCCTATTTATTCCAGTAGCTTCCACCTCATCTCCTCAAAGTATTTATGCAGCCAACGAAGTGTGGTTTGAACTGGGCGATATGACTTTGGCAGAACACGCTACCATATTGGGAATGATTTTCTCACCTAACAATAAAGGGAGTAGAGCATTGAAACGACTGGCTGAAATAAACCTTATAAACCAAGACGATGAAGCAGCGAAAAAATATCTTCGTATGCTACAAAAAACCATCGTACACAAAGATTGGGCTACAGAACGAATGCCCGGAAAACAGAGTGAAAAAGTAAAGAAGTGGCTGATTATGAAACGTAATTTCTTATCGAGAAACGACACCATCCGAAGCAGTTCCGATGTACAGACTTCGCTCTGCAACTTATTGGATGCCAACTCTAATAATCTGTTGGCTTTGGATTATCTATTGTGCTACGATTTATTAATAAAAGACATAGGTAGTTTTGCCAACCATATTGAAAAATATGCCAATGGATATTCCAACCACCGTCTATACCAAGAAGCCTATCTTATCTATGCCGCCAATCAGGGAGATTATTTTCCTAAAAATGAAAAGATACTTATTGCCCCCGAAGTTGTAAATGATTTCTATCGATATACCGAGCTTTATCAACAGGACGATGACAACGCAGAGTTGTTAAAGCAAAAGTTTGGCAAAACATATTGGTTTTATTACCATTTTGCAGAACGAAACAAATCGAAATAAGCCATTTTGTATATGCTAAAAAAGTAACAAAAGACCTTGCGAGGCAAGACTATAAATTTAACGCTAAAAGTTGCTACTTACCGCATTAATAGTTAGTTTTGCAGCAATACTATAATATAACGCTATGAATTATACACACGTTGAATTTAAAGATATATACGCCGAAATATCAACCTATCACTCATCTGAATCCGTCTATGAATTTCATTTGATGATACACCTAAAAAATCGAAAACTAAGCTTTGAAGAGCAAGTAGACAGATTACAAGCGGTATATCTTCAGATTATACAACAAGAACTCACAGGAGCCGTTCCTATGTTCAAGAGATACTACCTAAGTGATGCAGCCAATCAAATAGAGATATTGAATAGCAAAATCGTACTCGACAAAAAATGTGCTTGCTCGGTGGTAGAACAACCACTTTTGGATGGTAGCAAAGTAGCTTTGTGGGCTTATCTGATGACCGACGTTCAGCCCCAAAAGTTGAGCGATGGGCTATTTGAAGTGGCACACAACAGCTATAAACATCTGTGGACAGCAGGAGCTTCCAACAATGCGAGCAAAGCGGAATATCAGATGCGCTTGATTTTCAATGATTACACAATGCAGCTGATGGAGCAAAACTGCACGTTGGCAAACAACTGTTTGCGAACGTGGATATTTGTGCAAGATGTAGACAACAATTATGCAGGGGTAGTAAAAGCCCGCAACGAAATCTTCGTCACTCAAAATCTCACTCCCGAAACCCACTTCATCGCCAGCACGGGAATAGGTGGCCGTTCGAGCAATCCGAAAATAAAAGTCCTGTTCGATGCTTATGCTGTTGAAGGCATTGTTCAACCGCAGGTGAAGTATCTGCACGCACGCACTCACCTCAACCCTACCCACGAGTATGGTGTTAGCTTTGAAAGAGGCACGTCAATAGAGTATGGAGACCGAAAACACATCATCATATCGGGTACAGCAAGTATCAACAACAAAGGTGAAATCGTATATCCGGGTAACATCCGAAAACAAGTAGAGCGAATGTGGGAAAACGTAGAAACTCTTTTGAAAGAAGCCGATGCAACTTTTGACGATATGGGACAATTTATCG
The DNA here is from genome assembly GCA_947074275.1 of uncultured Bacteroides sp. Lineage (GTDB taxonomy): Bacteria > Bacteroidota > Bacteroidia > Bacteroidales > Bacteroidaceae > Bacteroides. The sequence continues at coordinate 15,323 of CAMTPA010000050.1, read as the reverse complement.
TCTACCTTAGAGACACGGGCGACTACGACCTTGTAAAAGAGATGTTCGACGAACGTTTTCCGCATACTCCAAAAGTGATTGTATTAGCTCCTGTATGCCGCCCCGGTTGGTTGGTAGAGATGGAGTGTATGGGTGTAAAGAAACACCAATCGGATTATCCTTGTTTTTGAAAGAATCAGTAAGCTTATGTATAAGTTATCCTTCCTATTCGTTTGTATCATATTTTGTCTTTTGACAAGCTGCGTTCCTATGCCTCAGAACGTAATTGATACCAAAGAGCACATAGAGATATACCCCGATTATGAAGAGGTAACAATACCAATAAACATCGCACCGTTGAATTTCTTAATAAGAGATGAGTCGGTTGATGCAGTTGCAATAAAGGTAAAGGGTAGCAAAGATAGCTTAACACTCCATTTTAAAGGAAGGCAGATTGTTTTTCCTCTAAGAAAATGGAAACAATTAATGGATAATCACCCCGACGACACATTAACCATTTCTATTATTACCCGAAAGAATAATCGATGGCTACAACACCCCTCTTTTCACTGGAATACAGTTTCGGACAAGATTGACCCGTATCTTAGCTATCGTTTGATAGAACCGGGATACGAAGTTTGGAATCGATTACAAATAAAAGAGCGATGTATTGAAAACTTTGATGAAAAAACATTGGCAGACAACAAGCTACTTGATGGTAAGTGTATGAACTGTCACATCTACGGAAACAACCAAGGCAATCTGTCGATGTTTCATCTACGTGGTCAGAACGGAGGTACAATATTGAACAGAAACGGCGATATACGTAAGCTTTCATTAAAAAACAACGAAACCATCTCAGCAGCAATCTATGGCAATTTTCATCCCAATGGTAGATATGGAATATTTTCTACAAACATTATTATACCAGGATTTCATACCACAGACAACAAGCGGTTGGAGGTATATGACACCGAATCGGACTTGGTTATTGTAGATTTTGACAAAAATGAAATCATTACTTCACCGTTAACCTCCGATTCACTTTCGCTCGAAACATTTCCAGTATTTTCGGCAGATGGACAATGGGTTTACTTTTGCACAGCTCCAGCAGTGGCACTCCCCGATAGCATCCAGCATTTGCGCTATTCGCTATGCCGCATCGCTTTCGATGCAAGTAGCAGGCAATGGGGCAACCAAGTAGACACCGTATGGAACGCATCAGCAGAAAACGGATCTGTGTGTCATCCTAAAACATCGCCCAATGGGAAATACCTACTCTACACGGTAGCCGATTACGGAACGTTCCCTATTTGGCATCGAGAAACAGACTTGCAATTAATGAATTTAGACACAGGCGAAACAAACCAATTGGAGAAGGTAAACTCCAACCGTTCAGACACCTACCATAGTTGGTCGTCCAATAGCAGATGGTTTGCTTTTGCCAGTAAGCGTGGCGATGGGCAGTATGGTCGAGTTTACTTTGCATACATTGATGAAAATGGAAATGCCGCCAAACCGTTCGTTTTGCCACAAGCCAACCCCGAACACGACGACCTGAATTTGAAATCGTATAATATACCCGAACTGTCGATTAGCCAAGTGCCTTTTGACGCTAACACATTAGAGCTGTTGATACAACAAACACCCTCAGAACCTTTTAATTAAATCACAATATAAATTTAATACAATGATTTCACTCAAAGAAAAAGTAGGCTATGGCCTTGGCGATATGTCATCATCTATGTTCTGGAAAATATTTGGGATGTATTTGCTTTTCTTTTACACAAAAGTATTTGGCATATCGCCTGCGGCGGCTGGCACAATGTTTTTAGTTACACGCATCTGGGATTCGGTCAACGACCCTGTTATGGGTATCATAGCCGACCGCACTCAAACACGTTGGGGAAAATACAGACCTTATCTGCTGTGGTTTGCCATACCTTTTGCGGCAATCGGCGTAATGACCTTCTGCACACCCGACTTTAGCGAAAACGGGAAACTCATTTATGCTTATATGACTTATACACTAATGATGATGGTCTATACGGCAGTCAATGTGCCTTATGCGTCATTGCTTGGAGTGATGTCGGCCGATCCGGGAGAACGAAACATTCTTGCCTCCTACCGTATGTTTTTTGCATTTATTGGCAGCTTCATCACTTTTATGTTATTGCAACCATTGGTCGATTTCTTTGCCGCAGATGGACAGCAAGCGATGAGTGACAACAGCATTAGTAGCGACCCCAAAGGTTGGGCTTTGGCGGTAGCAGTGATTGGCGCAATTTGTGCGTTGCTATTCTTCCTCTGTTTTAAGTGGACAAAAGAGCGTGTGAAACCGATTGATGAGAAGAAAAACGACGTGAGCGTGAAGCAAGATTTAAAAGACCTTTTCAGAAATGCGCCTTGGTGGATATTGTTAGCTTCTGGATTGGCCGCCTTGTTATTCAATGCCATTCGCGATGGAGTAGCCTTGTTTTATTTCGCCGATTATATTCAGCTCAATTATAAAATGCCCTATTTAGGTTGGACAATGGCAACCATCTATTTATTGGTAGGTCAGGCGGCCAATATGATTGGTGTTGCATTGGCTGCACCTCTATCAAATCGTTTCGGCAAAAAGAAAACTTATATGGCAGCTATGGCCATAGCAGCCGTGTTGAGTATGTTGTTCTTCACGCTTACCCCCAATCAAATTGCACTAATCTTAATTTTGCAAATATTTATCTCCATCTGCGCTGGCTATGTATTGCCATTACTTTGGAGTATGTATGCCGATATTGTAGATTATCAAGAACTAAAAACAGGCAGACGTGCTACGGGATTGATATTTTCGTCCTCCTCTATGTCGCAAAAGATGGGTTGGGCCTTTGGAGGTGCGCTCACTGGGTGGCTCTTGGCAGCATTTGGCTACAATCAAGATATGACGATTCAGCCCGACAGTGCCATTTTAGGAGTGCGGTTGATGCTGAGTTGGCTTCCTGCTATTAGCTGTATATTGGCAATTGTTGGTATGATGTTCTATCCGCTATCCGAGAAAAAAGTAAAAGAGGTGACTCAAGAGCTCGAAAGACGCCGAGAAGCATCTAAACATAATTCATAAATAATTTATCTATATGAGAAAGTATATCATAACCGCTATTATGGGTTTGTTTATCAATAGTTCGCAAGCCCAAACACTTTATCCCAATTTTAGCAAGATGCACTTTGGTTGCGATGGAAACAGCATTACGGCTGGCAATCAATGGTCGAAAACAGTGGTCGATTTGTTGGGGTTTGCCACGCACCACAACGTAGCCGTAGGTTCTGCTACTTGGGCCTGCTATCCCGATACACAAGAGTTTACATCAGATGATTTTGCTGGTATATCGGGTGGTTGGCTACCTACGGATGATAAAACAGAGCTTCAAATGCGCCACAACAATGTGTCTAAAGTTCACATACAAAAGTTCATTTCCGAAGTAGAAAGTGGAGAATATCCTGCGCCCGATGTATTTGTTTTTTCGATGGGCACAAACGACGGAAACTTAGGCAGCGCATCAGAAGCTTTGAAAGGAAAAAGTTTGGAGAATGTGGATGTAAACACAATGGCAGGCGGCGCAAGATGGTCGATACAAACCATTCAGGAAAAATACCCTGATTGTCGCATATTTGTTTGCACGCCGATACAAACAGGGAGTGTGGAGCACAACGAATTGAATTTGGAGAAGATTGAGATATTACGTCAAATATGCCAAGCTCTGTCGGTACAAATGATAGATTGCTACTCCAACAGCGGCATTACCGAAAAGTTTGAGGAGCCTTCTGGAGAGGGGCGTTATCTTCGTGATGGGTTGCATCCTGATGTAGATGGCCAGCAGTTGATGGGACGCTACATTGCTAAGGAAATCAGAAACAACTATTATTAATTCACATTGTTTCTACCTCTTCCACATTCTCAATGTGGCTTATGTAAGAAATGACCGATTGCAATTCTGTGAACGAATGGACACGAAAATAGATCTCACAATCCACGATTTCGTCCACCGTGTCTGTTTTTAGATGGTCGATAGAAAGTTTTAGCCGATTGGTGATGCAATCAATCAAATCACCCAACAAATGAAAGCGGTCAATAGCCTTGACGTGGATGGAAACGGGATAGAGTGTATTGGCATCTGCCTTATACTCTATCGCTTTTACCGAATCACCGTCTTGCGATGCCCTACTAATAGCGATGGAGCAATCGCGCTTGTGAACAGCAATTGTACCGTCGCTATTTTTAAACCCAATTACTTCATCGTTGGGCAAAGGCAAACAGTGTGGGCAGCGAACGTATTTGGGCTTTGCTTGGTTTTTAAAGTAGCGGTTCAACACACTTTTGGCTTTGTAAGTATGCACAAATTGTAGCCAATCTTCTTGTGGATACACCGTATCTTTGGTTCCTATTTCCACACAATCGCCACGATGTAGTGATTCTTTTATTGAGTGGAGTCTTCCATTGATTCGAGCATACTGGGCGTGAATACCAATATCGCTATGCACCTCAAAAGCAAAGTCGAGTGCGGTAGAACCTTGAGGCAACTTCAACACACGCCCTTGTGGGGTATATACACTAATGTCATCGTTGTAGAAAGAAGAGACTACTCCTTCCATAAAACCTATATCGTGATTATGATTGGCTATATCTTGCAGATTTTGCCTGAATTTCTCTATCCATTTTGCAATGTTGCTTTCGTTGCGCCCTGCCACGCATCCATATCGCGAGCAGCTACGCATATTTTCCGAGCTGATGTGTATCTCTTCCCAAAGACCATATTCGGGTAGCAACTGAACGTGCAGACTTTGATAACCATTTTCTTTGGGCGAATCGATGTAGTTGAGCACACTGCCAGGTTTTTCTTTGAATATATCAGTCAACAGTGCGTATATCTTTAGGCAAACACCTTTTTCTGATAGACTACCTTCTTCGTAATTGAACACGATTCTTACAAAATGACGGTGTTCCACTCGGTTGTAGTTGCACCCTAAGCGGTGCATCTTGCGCCTAATGCTAAGCGGAGGACGATACACAGCCTCTACTCTAACCTGAATGCCCTGCTTTTCCAATTGCATTTTTATTTGCTCCATAAACTTCTCCAAATGAGGAGCTTCACGCATCTTGTCCTCTTCCAAAAGTTTTTCGATACGAGCATATTCCAAAGGACATCGATAGCGAAAGCTCAGATTCTCCAGCTCTATCTTAATAGGATATAATCCCAATCGATTGGCCAACGGTGCATAAAAAAAATCGGTTTCACCAGCTATTTTCATTTGTTTGTCCGCTTTCATACTACTCAGCGTTCGCATATTGTGCAGGCGGTCGGCAAGTTTTATCAAAATGGCGCGTATATCATATTGCAAGGAGGCAAGCATCTGCTTGAAGTTGTCTACTTGCTTCGACTTATCTCGGTCGCTACTCTTTTGTTTCGTCACTACCCTCACCAAAAAAGCTATATCCTTGCCAAATATCTGCTCTATATCTTCTATATGGTAAGCCGTGTCTTCTACCACGTCGTGCAAAAAAGCGGCGCATACTGGGTTTGCCCCCAACAACATCTCTTCGCCTACAATGCGTGCCACTGCTATGGGGTGAGTTATATAGGGTTCACCCGTCTTGCGTTTCTGATGCGAATGTGCTTCTTGAGCCAACTCGTATGCTCGATGAATCATAACCATCTCCTCCGTAGTCACCCGCTGTGCCATTGTGCAGAATAAATGCTCTACACTCTGTTGAATCTCTTGTTCCATCTTACTATCACGCATTGTATTTCGTTTTTATGTTAGCTCTCAAAAAACTTGTCTATACCGCATCTATGCAGGCATATATCACTATTCCCAAAATTAACTTTTTATTCGTTAACACATCTATCTTTTTCTTTTTTTTTCAAGGTTACATCAAATTTCGTTTTCGTTTCAAAGAAAAATCATCAGCAAACATCACAATCAGTTGTTCCAAATTTAATAACAATGACTAAATGATTATCATTTTTTAATCAAAATAAAAAGTAGTTATTTACATTTTTTCTCTTTCTATAATTAATTCATTCTTTTGCATTCACACATTTCTATACTTTCAATTATTCTTAAGATTCATATCTATCAAAAAGATTATTTATGATACGTATTATTCTATTTATCGTCTTTTTTGTTGTAGTATCAATTAGTTCTCATAGCCAAACTAACACAAAAAAAAATTACTTTATGGTGGGTATGGATATAGGTGTAAGCGATTTTGATGACAATAGCATTTTGAATCTAAATTTTAATATGGGTTATGAAATAGGTTTCCGCAAACTGCCATTTCTAATAATTGAACCAATTATTGGTGCAGGATACATTAAAAAAACGGTGGAAACACCCATCAATTTTGTTTTATTGTCACGTTATAAAATTTCATATTTCACTTTTGGGGTAGCTCCCAAATTGCAAATAGGCAATCCCGATAAAGATTTCTTTGTCTATTTAGAAAATGAATTCTCTTTTTGGAATGGCTTTGCAAGGATTGAAGATGAAGGATATAGCCAAATCAGAAAAAACCATCAATATTTTAATTTCTATTATAGCCCCAAAATAGGATTTACAGTAGCTATAAATAATGCAAAATTGTCAATATGGGCTGGTTTATCTACGCTCAATGTGACCAAAATAATCAATCACAACCGTCACTATGGACAAGAAAAGTATGGTGATCAATCCATACCGTTTAGAGCTGGGCTTCAGTTGTTTTTTTAAATTATAATGGTGTGTGCATAGAATGAAATTATCAATCTACGAAAAAGAGACTGCCTAATCAATTTTAGACAGTCTCTTTTGTATTGTATAAACAGGTTTTCTTATTTACAGCTATCCACTGGGCAGCGTGGTTTGATTTGCTTGAAGAAGTCATTGCCTTTATCATCTACCAAAATGAATGCAGGGAAATCTTCCACCTCAATTTTCCAGATAGCTTCCATACCCAACTCAGGATAAGCCACACACTCGATGTGCTTGATGTTGTTTTGAGCAAGGATAGCAGCAGGGCCACCGATAGAGCCTAAGTAGAAACCGCCATGCTTTTGGCAAGCATCAGTCACTTGCTGGCTGCGATTGCCTTTTGCCAACATTATCAAGCTACCTCCGTGGCTTTGGAATAAGTCAACATACGAGTCCATACGTCCAGCGGTAGTAGGTCCCATAGAGCCACAAGGCATACCTTCAGGAGTTTTTGCTGGGCCAGCATAATAGATAGGATGGTCTTTGATGTATTGTGGAAGTTCTTCTCCTCTATCTAAAATTTCTTTTAGCTTAGCGTGAGCGATGTCGCGACCTACAATGATAGTTCCGTTCAATGAAAGACGTGTAGATACTGGATATTTACTTAGCTCTTTCAAGATTTCGGGCATCGGACGGTTCAAGTCTATTTTTACCACATCGCCTTCGCCTTGAGTACGCATCTCTTCAGGAATCAAGGTTGCAGGAGCATCGTCCATCTTCTCAATCCAGATACCCTCTTTATTGATTTTGCACTTGATGTTGCGATCGGCCGAACAAGACACGCCCATACCTACGGGACAAGATGCACCGTGACGAGGCAAACGTACGATACGTACATCGTGAGCAAAATATTTTCCGCCAAACTGTGCTCCCAAGCCGATGCACTGTGCCGCCTCTAATACTTGTTTTTCAAGCTCTACATCGCGAAAAGCACGTCCACCTTCGTTTCCAGTAGTTGGCAATTCATCATAATAATGAGTAGAAGCCAATTTTACAGTAAGCAGATTTTTTTCTGCCGAAGTGCCACCAATCACAAATGCCACGTGATAAGGAGGACAAGCCGCTGTGCCCAATGTCTTCATTTTCTCTACCAAGTAAGGCACCAATGTTGCAGGATTCAAGATAGCTTTCGTTTCTTGATACAGATATGTTTTGTTGGCCGAGCCACCACCTTTTGCTACGCAAAGGAATTTGTACTCCATACCGTGAGTAGCTTCGATGTCGATTTGAGCAGGCAGATTGCACTTCGTATTCACTTCATCATACATATTGAGTGGCGCATTTTGCGAATAACGAAGATTTTCTTGCGTATAGGTGTTGTACACCCCGTGAGCTATCTCTTCTTCATCGTCGTAGCCAGTCCACACTTGTTGTCCTTTCTCGCCGTGAATGATAGCCGTACCAGTGTCTTGGCAGAATGGCAACAGGCCTTTGGCTGCTACCTCAGCATTGCGAAGCATTGTAAGTGCCACGTATTTGTCGTTGTCGCTTGCTTGAGCATCGTGAAGAATCTTTGCCACTTGCTCATTGTGCTCACGACGAAGCATAAACGATACATCGCGAAAAGCGGTTTGAGTCATCAGTTCCAATGCGCCTTTCGCTATTTTCAGAATCGGTTTACCATCAAACTCACTTACCGACACATACTTATCGGTCAGAAGATAGTAATTGGTTTTATCCGCACCCAGTTCGAACATGGGTTGATATTTAAACGGAGGTAATGCCATAATCTTTAGTGTTATTTTATTACGTATTTATATGAGTTAATTAGTTGTGCCAAAGATAATGAATTATTCTTTAAATCAACTTTCTACTATATCTTGATTTTCCAATCAGCGCAGAAGCTTATAAAAACAGATAAAGAAAGCACCTCTATTATCAGCTATTAACAACTCATTTCGTTTCATCCCTTTGAGAAAAGATTCTCACCCCTTTGAGAAAAAGTTTTCATACCCTTGAGAAAAAATTCCCAAAGGAATGAAATTGTGATAACCTGTGTAATAACCTGAAATGGGTTGTCACATAAACAGCCTTATCCCTATTATCGGTTGACAAGATTTATTTTAATCCCTGGTTTTGGTTGTCTATTTTATTAAAGGTTGAAAAGTTTAGTCTTTATGCACATCTTTTTGAAGCAGACCGTTGTTATAGAAGAAACTTAAAAACCGTGATAGCTATGACAAGAGTAAGCCACCCTGGAGCCGACCGCCTGAATGCGGAAGAAAAAAGAGAATTGCCCGATTCGGAATATGGATTGCCCGATTTAAGAGAGTTTCCGATGCCCGATGCCACACACGTGCGTGCCGCCGAAGCCTATTTTAGATATGCACCCGAAGATAGGAAAGCTGAACTTGCCCGAAACATATTAAAACGAGCCGAAGAGTTCGGGGTAAATGTGAAGAGTGAAGTGATTCATCAATGGGCTGAACAATAAAAAAGATTTCTAAACGCAAGAAAAAACCTCTTGGCTCTTCATTTGCAGCCAAGAAGTTTTTTATTTATTCATTATCAGCAAGAGCTAAGCCAATAGCACTTTGATACGGTTTATCAGTTCATCGCCCAATGCCGACTTGTCGTCGATGTGTTTGAGCACAGCAGTCACAAACGGGTTGCTCTCGAATGCTCCACGCACTTGTTCAAAGTCTTGCACCATCTCATCGCGCGAACCATCGGCACCAAAACCTGTCATCGAAGATAAAGAGAACTCTTTGCGCGCATCGCTATACACCATCTTGTCCAATCCTACCACCGCTTCTTTCCAGCACTCCACAATGTGTATCACGTCGGCAGCCGTTATCTGTTCGGGGTCTATCTTATAAAACTCCTTGATTTTGTGATAGGCCCACGTCCACTCGTATTTATAATAGTTGTTGTGCATTTCGGCAAAAGCTGCGTTCATCTTTTTCAAGCGATTAATTTCTCCCGACTCTACACCGTCAATCAGCTTGTCTATCTCTGTTTTTGGAGCTATCAGTCCCGATATATCCACCCACTCACCTTCGCCAATAGGTGTATCGGGCGACATACGCTGACGAATCTCTTCGTTGCTCTTAAAATCGATGCCTTCCAAACGCTTGATAATGGAGTTGCCCAAAAACTTATGAATGGCTATTTCGTAGAAACGAATACCATTGTTGAGCGATGAGTTTTTAATTTTTGCACTCTGAAAAGAGTAAGTTTCTGAGGTTTCGCCCGAAACACGTTTCAAATCTTTCAGCACATCGCGACCTTTCATCATTTTTTGAATAGTATATGGACTGAGCAAGTTGTAGTTGATGAAATCGAGCTTATTGGGGTCTTTTCGTTTATCACGTTTCGGCCATTTTTGCGCATCGCGTATGGTGCCCACACTACGCAGGTTGACACCCGGCACCAAGAAGGTGGTATTTTGTTGCTCTATCAGATATGAAAAAGGCAGATTGGATGTATCAGAATGATTGACGTGACGACCCATCACCAACGAGAAAGCCCCAACACGAGCGGGCCACAAGATGTAGGAATCGGAGGTGGTTTTTGCACCACGTTCCAACGTGCCTTGATGAATAGGGCCGAGCTTGTACATATGATTGCTTTGATTGGAGCCCGAACCTGCATTCATAAACGAAAACATACCTGCGATGAGCAATGTAGACTTGTGATGGGTAACAGTGTATGGGCCTGCAAAAATAGCACAAGCCTCTCCATTTTCGCCTTGACAGTTGCTAAAGAAAAGCGAATCGGACGCCGAGTAATTGTGTCCCAAATGGCAAGCCTGCCCCACAAAACAGCGTGTCAACATCGTGCCATCGTCCACGTGCGAACCCGATGAAATGATGAAATCATCGCAAATCACTCCGTGACCGATGTGTACGGGGGCAGCCTGATTGCTGTTGATGCTACCGTTGCTCAAACGGCAAGCACCACAAATATGGCAATAATCGCCTATTCGCACATTTTTTATAGAACCTGTATTGAGAATCATTGCGTGACGACCAATTATCCCAACCGCCGAAGCGTGTTTATTGGAGTAAAAATCGGTCATCGCTTTCATCTTTTCTATCAGTTCGGGGCGATGACGATAGAGTGCCAATATATAGGCTTGGTGCGCCGAAAGCTTGTCATTGATTAGCACTTCGCGACCGCCAGTCTCATTGAGCACTGCCACCTCTACCCCATTGCCAAACTTAGAATGTTCGTCTACCAAAATAATATCCACATTCTCGATGAATGTGTCGCTACCTATCTCGTAGTTGGCAATGTAGTTTTGCACATTCTCTATGCAGCAATTGTCGCCCACCACAACATTGTGCAGAGTGACGTGGCGCAAACCCGAATGTTTTTTAATTCCCCCCGGCAAAGTAAATTCACCTTCAAACACACCCAATTTCACCTCTCCCGAAAAACGTGTGTGGTGTACGTAGTCCGTTTCGAAATTCTCGACTACTTGCACATCTTCCCAATTATCTGCCAAGCACGATTGGCTTTTCAAAATCAGGATTTCTTCTTCAGTTAGTTTTCTGTAGTTATTCATAATAGCTGTATCATTTTTTGCAAGAACATCAACCCTCTATCTTACCAATGAAAAAAAGGCGAATTTCACAACTCGCACAAGTCAAAACAGACTGTGTCAATTGTGAAATTCGCCTTTTAGATTATCAAACCGTGAGTAGTGCGTCATCGAGTTTGTATTGGTATAAATAATTTAGTCAATGATTCAAATTAGTTACTCTTCATCTACCTCATCGTACACCTGATAAAGAAAATCGTTGTAGGGGTATTTTTGTACGTGTAGTTGCTTCACACGCTCGTACACCACCTTGCGAAGTTCGTCAATATTGATTCGTTCGCGAGCAGAGATAAAGAGACAGTTGTCTTCCATCTTTGCCATCCAAGTCTTCATCAGCTCATCGAGTGTTAAGTTTTCCTTTGTTTTGGGGGTAAGGTCATCTTCTGCTTTCTCTATGTGATGATAAGCATCTATTTTATTAAATATAAGAACCATTGGTTTTCCACCACCATCAATCTCAGCCAATGTTTTATTCACCACTTCTATCTGTTCTTCAAAACCAGGGTGTGAAATATCCACTACGTGAAGCAGCAAATCGGCCTCGCGTACCTCATCGAGTGTAGATTTAAAAGATTCCACCAAATCGGTAGGAAGCTTACGAATAAAACCTACTGTGTCGGACAGCAGAAAGGGTAAATTGTCGATTATGACTTTGCGCACCGTAGTGTCGAGCGTAGCAAATAGCTTGTTTTCGGCAAACACATCGCTTTTTGAAAGTAGATTCATAATGGTCGATTTGCCCACATTGGTATATCCTACCAATGCCACGCGAATCATACGGCCACGGTTCTTGCGTTGTGTCGATTTCTGTTGGTCAATCTCTGCAAGTCGCTCTTTGAGCAACGACATACGATTTAAAATGATGCGGCGGTCCATCTCAAGCTGCGTTTCGCCCGGACCACGAAGTCCCACCGAGCCACCTTTTCCGCCACCAGCACCCGATCCACCACCTTGGCGTTCCAAGTGAGTCCACAAGCGTTGCAAACGTGGCAACATATATTTATATTGAGCCAATTCTACTTGGGTTTTTGCGTGAGCGGTTTGCGCACGCATCGCAAATATATCGAGAATCAACGAGGTACGATCGAGTATCTTTACCTTAAGCACAGCTTCAATATTACGAAGTTGTTTGGCCGATAGCTCATCATCAAAAATCACCATTCCGATTTCTCTTTCTGCCTCTTCTTCTTGCAGAATATACTCTTTAATCTCATCCAGTTTTCCTTTTCCCACGTAAGTCACCGAGTTTGCAGTGGGCAATCTCTGCGTGAAACGTTTCACTACTTCCGCTCCAGCCGTCTCGGCAAGAAAGTCGAGTTCGTCCAGATACTCATTGGTCTTACGCTCATCTTGAGTTTGCGTAATGATACCCACGAGTATGGCGGTTTCTACTTTAGCTTCGGAAATTACAAATTCTTTCATATATACAAATACTATATTTTATGTGTGGCAAAGATATAACTATTTTTGCAGGTATTCTTTTTCTATCAACTGATTTAATTGCGGCACAAGATTGGTGTAGTCCGAACGATAGCCACATTGATGCCACACGGTAAGGGGGTGCTTGGCTATAATGTGGCTCATCAACTCTTCCATCGATGGTGCCGTTTTCATTTTGCTATACTCCTCGTAGGTGTACGACAAGAAGGCTACATTTGGTCCGATACCTTTATTATCCAACAAATAGCCATCAACCAAGCGAGTAGGCAATCGCAACTCTCCACCGTAGGTTAAATCGACGGGTGCAGGATAAGAAGTGATTTGCGTACGTTCTTCGTTCATTGTAACAGGCACATTGTAGTAGTAGTCACCATTGGTTTTATAAATAAAAACAAGAGGCCCTTTCATACGCTGTTCGTTGGATTGAGGAGGTTCAAGCCTTTTATCGGAGGGAATTACAGTGGGCGAATCATTACTTGCGCCCATTTTAGTAGAATTAGAAGTGTGGCAGCTACCAGCCAATAGACTAATCAGCACGCCAAAAATAATCTGTCTCATAGCAACAGTTGTTTACAGTTGAATAACAAAAGTATAGAAATAAAAATAAACCGTCAAATATCGAAACAGTAATTTCAATATTTTACGGTTTATCACATTATTTCTAAATCGAACAGCCTATTTACCTTACAAATTTCTGATTGCTTTCACCACTTTTCGTCACAACTTTCAGCAAATAAGTGTCTTTTGACAAATAGCCAACACCAATAACGACTTGCAAACGGCTGGAACAGTTTATCTGATCAATCAACACACCCGATGTTGAATAAATAGTAATGCTTTCGATGCCATCTTCCGATTGCACAACAAGGTTGTCTCCATCTTTTTCTACCGAAACATTGTCTGCCACCATTGCGTTTTGTATGGAAGTAGCCGTGCCAATAAGAAGTTTGGAGGTCACGTCGCCAACACTGTATATTAACGCATCGGTATCACTATCGTTACTTCTGTGCATCAAGCAAATGTAATCGCCGGCAGCAATGGGCTGATTGATAGTAACATCTCGGGTGTACCGACCACCGTATCTTTGCATTTTATCTAAGAAATCTATCCCCAACAATTCATCCTTAACCGCACCATCTTTATCGCAATGCACCAATTTCAAAATACCGTTGTAGATTCTCATACTGTAATTAAACACATAACCTATGGTCAACGAAAAAGGAACACCTTGTACAAAAGTTGTTGTAGATGTAGTCAATCCTTTGCGTTCTTCATCTCCTACGGCAGTACTCAAAATAAGTACATCATTGTATGCCGAATTATCAGTTATTGGCTTTAGTCCAAAAATAGCATTTTGTCCATTTGCAAAACCCTCTCCATCAAGTGCCTCTGGGTTCATCTTTTCGATTAAATAATAACCGTTACAATAGCCCTCCCACCCCCAGTTAACGTGAAAAAACTCATTGTTATAACCATCCAAAATAAATAGATGTCCACCATCTGACTCACTTTCCCCACTATATAATATCGGACGATTATTATCAATTTCAGATTTAAGCATACCCATCCATTCTTTTGCACTAAACCATTCTTTTGACAAGAGAAACGCTCCTTTGTCGTATTTCATATAATTGATCATACCCATTACAGCATCGTAAGAATATGCACTACTTAAATCAACTCCATAGTCCATTTGCGAGATGATGCCAGCATCATACATAAGCTTTGCAACCGCAGTCGCTTGATCAGCTGTATAACCACCTGATGTGTATTCATTAGGCATATTTACCCAATCGTAAGTAGTATTAAAAGTAGAAGTAAGCGTTTGTCCATTCCAATCATACGAAAAGGTTTCGCCCGTGCCCACAGTAGGCCAAGTATGATATTTCATAATGATACTAAGCGCAGTAGCTACACAACCAGTAACAGTCTTTTCACTACCAATTGTAGGACATAAATCATTGTAAGGAGAGTCTTGACCCCAAGAAGCTGTGGTTAGTAGTTTCTCGCTCGTAGTCCTTGTAGTAGAAGCAATAGTAGAAATATTATCCCAAGCAGGATGAGCTACTTTCGACAAATAAGTGAAGCTTTTGCGTGTAGCTTCGATACTATTTTGATATTGCATCATCCAAGCAGCAAGATTTGCAGGCATATTTTCCGCAATAAACTTGCCAGTGGTACTATATCCTAATATAGGAGAAGTCACATCATCGCCCGACACAATCACAAAACCATCAGTATAGTTGAATACATAAAAAGGAACGCTGTTTGCCCCAATACGGGTAATAACAGACGATTCACCGGTGTAAACCAAATCGCACACCACAGAAACATCTCCACGAGTAGTAGAAAAAACTGCCTGATGAAATTGCTTTGCAATAGATTCGGCTACCGCCTGTGTCACTTCTTTAGCAAAAAGTGTATTTACAGACATAGCAACTGTCAATAACAATAAGAGGAGGTATTTCTTTTTCATATTAAATATTTAATTAATTAATTTCTTAGCAAAGGTATAAAAATAAATAAAAGTATCCTTTGAGATCGGAAGAGCACACGTCTGAACTCCAGTCACGAGATTCCACCTCGT
>CAMTPA010000049.1 GCA_947074275.1 uncultured Bacteroides sp. | reverse complement strand
CGTTTGAAAAATAACGCATTAGTTATTAGATAATAAAAAAAAGGACACCTAACTAAGTAGATACCCTTTCAATAGTATGTAAGAGTTGTTTTATTTCTTGGAATAATGAAATCTCATAGAGAAGATATGAACCTCAATTATATCATCATTTACAGAGTAGACAAGACGATGTTCTTCATTGATGCGTCTTGACCATTTACCCGATAAATCATATTTTAGCGGCTCTGGCTTTCCTATTCCCGTATAAGGATGTTCTGCGATGTCATTCAGTAAAGCTGTAACTTTATTCAGAATAGCTTTATTACCACTTTGTGAGAAGTAGAGATATTCCTTTTGTGCTTGTTCTGACAATGTTATTTTGTACATGACACTCTATTTAAGAAATCATCTATGCTCTCTCCTTCATTCTGCGATATGCAATTACCGTTCTTTATATCATCTTCCCCTTGACGTATGGCAGCCATTGTTTCGGGTGAAGACATGATGTATTCCGTTTCCTTTATCGAATTATATTCATCCAAAGAAATCATCACTACTCCTTTTCCATTTCCACGATTAATAATTACAGTGTCGCAATCATCAACCACCGCGTCAATGTACCCTTTAAGGTTCGCTCTTAAATCCGTATAATTAGCAGTTCTCATAATTCCTCCTTATTTTATAGTTACACAAAGATATGTACTTATATGCGTACTTGCAAATTTAATTAGTTAATATAAAAAAAGGACACCTGTGATAGGTATAATGAAATTGAAGACTACAGTGAGCAAGGTCTTAATAAAATCTTAGAAACCTTTGAAAATCATTATACAACAATCATCAATTATTTTGATGAAAGACTCACCAATGCGTCGGCTGAGTCGAAAAATCCGCAGACCCCGAAAATGGCCGAACCACCAATAGTAGCCATACGAAAAAAGAGAACCCGATAAAATCAGATTCTCTTTTCACTAAGAGCGGAAGACGGGGCTCAAACCCGCGACCCTCAGCTTGGAAGGCTAATGCTCTATCAACTGAGCTACTTCCGCAATTTTAGTGGGCAAAGATGGATTCGAACCACCGAAGTCGAAAGACAACTGAGTTACAGTCAGTCCCATTTGGCCACTCTGGTATTTGCCCTTTTCGCTTTTGAGATACTCTGTTTCTCAATTGCGATGCAAAGATACGACTATTTATTTAAACTCCAAACAAAATCAATCATTTTTATTGCAGTAATTGCACTTTCATCGCCTTTGTTACCGAGCTTCCCTCCTGCTCTGTCTTCGGCTTGCTCCATTGTATTGGTAGTTATCAATCCGTAAATCACTGGTACATCGCCACTTGCATTGAGTTGAGCGATGCCTTGAGTCACGCCCATACATACATAGTCGAAATGTGGGGTATCTCCTTTTACTACGCAACCAATGATAATTACCGCATCTATATCGCAATTTTCTATCATCTGATTGGCTCCGAAGGTAAGTTCAAAGCTTCCGGGCACGGTTCTCACCAAAATATTTTCTGGTTTTGCGCCGTGTTTTTTCAGCGTGTTTACCGCACCATCGAGCAATGGGCCTGTAATGTTGTCATTCCATTCAGAAACAACGATACCAAATTTCATTCCTTCGGCACTTGGCACCGAGTTGAAATCATAATCGGACAGGTTGTGAAAAGCTGTTGCCATATCTATAATTATTGATTAAGAGCCAAGCTTATCGCTCGGCAGGGTTTCTACTTATTTTGAGTGTATTGGTTTCATTTAGTTTCAAGGCTATGAAACTTTTGTTTCTCCCCCTTGAAACTTTTGTTTCACGCTGTTGGAACTTTTGTTTCATCGCATTGAAACTAATAGCACTATTAATATCTGATAGAGGCAGTGTGAGTGCCCCAAAAACAAAAAGAGTGAAAAGCTGCTGTCCGTGATGGTACAGAGCGTTTCACTCTTTTCTATTTATCGTTGTTCACTTCCAGCTTTTTACTTGCTCATCAGCTGAGCTTGCTCGATGTACTTGTCGATGTTCATCGCTTGGTAAGATTGGAAGTATTTGTTTTTGATTTGAGTATAAGCCTTGATTGCATCAGCATATTTGCCTTGTTGCACAAATACCTCGCCAGCTTGTTGCAAGAAAATTGGGCTGATGGTGTTGCTGTTTGCTTTGTCGGCAGCTTTCAGCAGGTTGGCTGTTGCTTTGTCCAGCTGTCCCAACTGTGCGTAGCAGTTGCCCATAGCAGCAAGCACCGATGCACCTACCATTTGGTCTTTGCCTTTGAAGTCGTTCAGATAGGTCAACGCTTTTTCGTATTCGCCAAGTTGAGCATACGAAAGCCCAGCATAAGCCTTCGCCAAGTTAGCAGCTTTTGTGCCGCTATATTGGTCGGCCACTTGCAGAAAACCGATGTAGCCAGTAGCGTCGCCGTTGATTGCCAATTCATAAGCGTCTTGTGCAAACAAGTCTTGACCTGGGAAAAGAGCAGCTTGTGCGTTCTCTTCGCGTGGGTCGGCATAAAGGTGTTTGTGCATAATGATACCTGCAACAATCACGATTACGGCAATCACTCCAAAGATGATACCTTTCTTGTTTTTGATAAGAAATGCTTCCGATTGGCTAACTGCATCTTCTACATTCACGTTTCCGTTGTTGTGTTTTTGTTCTGTCATTTTTATATATTCTTTTTGTTATTATTCAAATTTGTATATTTCGAATCGCAAAAGTAATTGTTTTATAAGTATCTATGAAATTTCAACCTATCTTTTTTTGCCCTGTGGGGTGTTTAGGAGCGAAAATCTTGCTAATTTTGCACTCAAACACCGGATGAAATTATGAGATTAAAACATATATCTGTCTTGAACTACAAAAATCTGGCTCAAGCCGATTTGGACTTTTCGGAAAAACTGAATTGTTTTTTCGGTCAAAACGGTATGGGAAAGACTAACTTACTGGATGCCATATACTTTTTGTCATTCTGCAAGAGTTCGCTCAACCCCATCGACTCGCAAAACATGATGCACGAGAGCGATTTTTTTATGATTCAAGGCTTTTATGAGGCATCCGATGGCACACCCGAAGAAATCTATTGTGGGATGAAGCGCAGGAGCAAGAAGCAGTTCAAGCGCAACAAGAAGGAGTACACACGCCTTTCAGACCACATTGGTTTTTTGCCTTTGGTGTTGGTTTCGCCTGCCGATGCCGAACTGATAGCCGGAGGCAGCGAGGAGCGCAGACGTTTTATGGATGTGGTGATTTCGCAATACGACAAGGAGTATCTCGATGCACTGATTCGCTACAACAAGGCGATGACCCAACGAAACACATTGCTAAAAAGCGAAACGAAGGTAGACGAAGAGCTGTTTTTGATTTGGGAAGAGATGATGGCGCAGACGGGAGAGGTGATTCACAAGAAACGGCTCGCTTTTATCCAAGAGTTTGTACCGATTTTCCAGTCGTTCTACTCGTACATATCGCAAGACAAAGAAAAGGTTGAGCTGTCATATCAGTCGCACGCTGCCAACGGCTCACTGTTAGAGGTATTAAAGGAGAACAGAAGCAAAGATTTGATAATGGGCTACTCGCTACGCGGCATACACAAAGATGAACTGAATATGCTTCTTGGCGACTTCCCTATCAAGCGCGAAGGTTCGCAAGGACAAAACAAGACCTATTTGATAGCGTTGAAACTGGCTCAATTTGATTTTCTGAAACGTACGCGCAGCAAGGTGCCACTTTTGTTGCTCGACGATATATTCGACAAGCTGGACGCTTCGCGCGTGGAGCAAATTGTGAAGTTGGTGGCTGGAGATAGTTTTGGGCAGATATTCATCACCGACACCAACCGCGAGCATTTAGATCAAATTCTGCAAAAGGTAGGAAGCGACCACAAAATGTTTGAAGTAAAGAATGGCGTTATTGCCGAAATGAACAACAATTCTGAAGGATGAAAAGACGTGAGATACAACCCATCGGCAAGCTGGTGCAGCAATTTCTACGCCAAGAAAGCTTGGAGTCGCCACTCAATGAGCAACGCTTGCTCAAAGCGTGGGGCGAGGTGCTTGGCCCCGAAATGGCAGCCTACACAGGCGATATGTTTATTCGCAACCAAACACTCTACGTGCATCTCACTTCGGCAGCACTGCGACAAGAGTTGATGATGGGACGCGACTTGTTGGTGCGCACGCTCAATCAGCGCGTGGGAGCTTCGGTGATAACCAATATTATATTTCGCTAATCGCTATTGCTCCACACACCACGCAATCCATTGCTATGTCAAATGGTTCAGCAGGCACCTCTTCTACCAGCTGAAAAGGGAAGCATACACCCACTTTAGTAGCGGCAATCCGTGGTAGCAACTTATCGTAATACCCTTTTCCACGACCCAAACGATTTCCTTTCAAATCGAATCCTACCCCAGGCACAATCACCAAATCGATGGCATCGTAATCGGTAAAAAGCTCGCCCGTAGGCTCTTGGATGCCATAAGCCCCAATGGTCAAATCGTGCAGCCCGGTGTAGTAGCACAGTTCCAGCTCATCACCCACCACAACAGGCAGAATGATGGTTTTCCATTTGCGCCATTTCTCAACAAAACGATGTGTATGCACTTCGTCGGGCAGTGAGTAATAGAGCAATAACACACTTGCCTCTTTGAAATCAGCAAGCTGTTCCAAAGAGGCAAGTGTGTTATTCGACAATTCGTTAAGCGTTGATTCGCTTTGTCTTTTTTTGAGTGTGGCAATCTGCTTTCGCAGTTGTTTTTTCTGTTCCTTCATCACTATTGTTTTCATCTATGCTCGGTGCTTCGGGAGCTTTCGGAAAAGCTTCTCCCTTTTTGAGCACATCCAAAGCCTGTTTCACAGTTGGGTCGAACTCATTGATAAACTGAATGTAGGCTTCTCTGCCCAGCATATTGTAGATAATATTGCCATATACGGTTCTTTCGAGTAGCTTATACGATTTCTGGATTAAGATATTACGACGTTTCACACCTTTACTATCGGCATAGCGAATAAACTGGTCTACCACACCTTGCTGACGTAAATACTTCAACAACGCTTCTTCGGTGTCATAGGGTTTCATCTTCTCACGGTTGGCATCAGTATACTGAAAAGCAAACTGGATAGAAAGCCCTTTGTTGAGCACTTCGGTAGCATACGATGTTATTCCCGTAGTGTCTTGTGGCACAAATATATCGGGCATAATGCCACCGCCACCATACACGGGCCGTCCCAAACTTGTTTCAAAGCGTTGAGACTCATCCATCTTGATACTGTCTTTGTAGAAAAACTCACCGTGCGCATATCGATTGTAAAGATCCATTTCATAATTCTTATCCTTGCCGCTTTCGTAAGGACGCTGAATACATCGACCCGAAGGTGTGTAGTAGCGAGCAATGGTGAGACGAACAGCAGATCCATCGCTAAAATCAATGGGTTGTTGCACCAAACCTTTGCCAAACGAACGACGACCAATGATAGTGCCACGGTCATTATCTTGGATAGCTCCCGAGAAAATCTCACTTGCCGAAGCTGAACCTTCATCAATCAGCACCACAACAGGAAGGTCTTGACAACTACCCGTTCCGTTGGCATAATACTCGTCCATCCGTTTGTATTTACGTCCTTCGGCATAAACAATCAGCTTGCCTTGTGGCAGAAACTCATTGACCATTCGGGTAGCAGCCTCCATATAGCCTCCTGTGTTTCCACGAAGGTCTATAATCAACCCCTTGCTGCCTTTGTGTCGCAATTGAGCCAAAGCATTGAGCAGTTCCACGTGTGTGGTTCGCCCAAACTTGCTAATTTGTATATAGCCCAAATCATCTTCAATCATATAAGCGGCATCGATGGTATTTTGAGGTATATCTCCACGAACAATATCAAAGCTTAACAAATCTTTCTCGGAAGCACGCTTGATGCCCAGTTTCACTTGAGTACCCTTAGGCCCTTTCAGTTTTTTCATCGCACGCTCGTTGGTCAGTTCTTTGCCTACAAACAGCGAATCGTCTACCGTCACGATGCGGTCGCCCGCCATCAAGCCTATCTTTTCGGAAGGGCCACCCGCCACAACAGCATTCACGTGGATGGTATCATCTTGAATAGTGAACTGAATACCAATTCCACTAAAACTTCCTTCCAACTCAGACACCACGTCTTCTAAATTTTGCGCAGGTATATAAGTGGAGTGAGGGTCAAGTTCTGCCAATATCTGTGGCATCGCCTTCTCTACCAAGTCTACCATATTCACGGTATCCACGTATTGATCGTCCACAATCCGAAGCAGCGCATTCAGCTTGTTGGATGAGCCATTGATTATACCCAATCGATTGCCTGTGAAATGTTTGGTATAGAATGTGCCGATCAAGATACCAATCACCACGCTAATGGCGATGACAAGTGGCATAAATCTCGAGGAGCCTTTTTTACTCATAGCTATTTTAATCAGTTTCGTTAATGACTTTATTTAGATTTCGGTATTGTTTGATGCGATACACACAATTTCGATACCAGCCCTTTTGAGCAATTCCACACCATCTTCCAAGCGATAGTGTTCGGAATAGACCACTCGCTTGATACCAGCTTGGATAATCAGTTTGGAACATTCGATGCAGGGAGAGGCTGTGACATACATTGTAGCTCCTTCGCTGCTGTTGTTTGAACGAGCTATTTTTGTAATCGCATTTGCTTCGGCATGCAGCACATAGGGTTTCGTTAGG
The DNA here is from genome assembly GCA_947074275.1 of uncultured Bacteroides sp. Lineage (GTDB taxonomy): Bacteria > Bacteroidota > Bacteroidia > Bacteroidales > Bacteroidaceae > Bacteroides. Next base: position 18,257 of record CAMTPA010000049.1, on the reverse strand, counting down.
TTATTATCATCTTCGCATACATTTTCAAAACCCGAAGGTGTGCCATTGTATCCGTCGGAAATAATCATTTTATCTTTCACTATCAAAGCGCCCACTTTGCGCCGCTGGCAATAAGAGTTTTCCGACCAAATACCAGCCATTCGTATATAACGTTTGTCCAATTCCAATTGTTTATCCATAGTTGTGTTGTCTATATTCGTTATTTCTCCATTATCTCTCTGGCGCAAATGCAATACACAGCATCTCCGACCCATATTCAAAATAGAGATATAAGTTATTTTCGTCGCCTGAATAGGAGGAGGCATTTTTGATGCCATCGATGATGTATTTTCCAAGTGTGTCTTTGGAGTCGGTAACGGAGCTGTTTCTTATGCTGGATGAAAAAAAGTTGCTCACTCCATTGGCCGTCCACGTGCCTGTGATTTTCACCGAATTGGAGCCAACAAAGTCACCATTCACCACATTATCATCTTCACTCCCCGTAAAATCGATTACAAAAGAGCGTGTTCCATTCATCGGTTCGTAGCTTTTGTAAATGCTATCGTCCACTCCAGGAAACTTGTACCACCCGTGCTCGTTTCTTTTTGTGATATAAGTCATACGCCACACTCTACCCGTGAAAATAGACAATACATCGTCCGAATTGTTGCAGCTACTCAGCAAGAAAGGAAGCAACAGGAGGATTACCCCCATCCATTTATATTTCATCATATTTATCAAACTTTAGTTCGCATCGATACCATTGCGTTTAAGCAAAGCGTCAATGGTAGGTTCTTGTCCTCTGAATCGCTTGTAAATCACCATCGGGTGCTCTGTGCCACCAGTAGAAAGAATGTTGTTGCGGAACGCTTGAGCGACATCTTGATTGAACAAGCCTTTCTCTTTGAACATCGAGAACGCATCAGCATCGAGCACCTCGGCCCATTTGTAGCTATAATACCCTGCCGAATATCCACCCGCAAATATATGCGAGAATTGTGTGCTCATGCAAGTTTCATCTATTTGTGGCAACACTTGTGCTCTGCTCCACGCTTCTTTCTCAAAAGCTTTCACATCGCCATCAAAAGGAGTGTTGCGAGTATACCAAGCCATATCGAGCAAACCAAAACTAACCTGACGTAGGCAAGCATAAGCCACATTGTAATTGGCAGCGTCTTTGATGCGTTGCACCAAGTCGGCAGGGATATTCTCACCAGTCTGGTAGTGTTTTGCAAAGGTGTTCAAAAACTCCTCTTCGGTGGCGTAGTTCTCCATAATTTGCGATGGTAGCTCTACAAAGTCACGATACACATTAGTGCCACTTAAACTTTCGTAGGTAGAATTGGCAAACATACCGTGAAGGGCGTGTCCGAACTCGTGCAAGAAGGTTTCAAACTCATCGAAAGTGAGCAACGAGGGTTTGCTTTCGGTTGGTTTGGTAAAGTTCATCACAATAGACACGTGTGGGCGACTATTTTCCCCTGTTTCACCATCCATCCATTGTCCTTTAAACTCTGTCATCCAAGCACCCGAACGCTTGCCGGCACGTGGATGAAAATCGGTATAAAGCACCGACAAGAATGTTCCATCTTTATCGAACACCTCATAGGCATCCACATCTTTGTGATAAACAGGAATATCACTATTCTTTTTGAAAGTAATGCCATACAACTGTGTAGCAAGTCCAAACACTCCCTTTTTCACGTTCTCCAACTCAAAATAAGGACGAAGCATCTCTTCATTTAGATTGAACTTGCTATCTTTCAGCTGATCGGCATAATAGCTCCAGTCCCACGGCATCAATACAAATTCCGTGCCTTGTTCTTGACGTGCGAACGATTGCAACTCATTGTATTCATTGTCAGCCACAGGCGTATATGCTTCTATGAGCTGATTGAGCAACGCATATACCGCATCGCTATTCTCGGCCATTCGCTCTTTTAGCACATATTCTGCATAATTGTCATAACCCAATAGCTGAGCAATCTCCATTCTTGTATTCACCAAGTCCTTCACAATTTCAAGATTGTTGTATTCGTTATCGTTGGTACATTTGGAGTTGTATGCCATATAAAGTTCACGGCGAAGTTCGCGATCTTTAATGTATTTCATAAATGGAAAGTAGCTTGGTGCTTGCAGTGTGAAAGCCCATCCTTCCATTCCTTTTTCTTTAGCAGTTTCGGCAGCTGCCGCTATTTCATCATCGGGCAAACCAGCAAGTTTATTCACATCGCCAATCAACATCACATATTCGTTGGTCTCTTTCAAGTTGTTTTGTCCAAACTGCAAGCTCAACAGACTTAGCTTCTCCGAGAGTTGACGGTATTTCTGTTGGTCTTCGGGCGAAAGGTTTGCACCATAGCGCACAAAGCCCTTGTAGGTTTTTTCGAGCAAACGTTTTTGTTCGGCAGACAGGTTCAACTGATCTATTTGATCATACACCGCTTTTACCCGAGCAAACAATTTTTCGTTTAGCTGAATGTTGTTGCCGTGTTCGGTAAACACGGGTGATAGTTTTTGAGCCAAAGCCAGCATCTCATCGTTGGTCTCGGCACTTTGCAAATTACCAAACACGCCAGCTACATTAGAAAGGAGTTCGCCCGATTTCTCGAGAGCTAAAATCGTATTTTCAAATGTTGGCGCATCGGCATTGTCGACAATCACTGCTATTTCTTCATTTTGCAGGCGCATACCTTCCAGCAAGGCTGGTTCGTAATGTTCCACTTCTATTTTATCGAATGGAGCAGTATTGTGCGGTGTGTTATACTTTTCAAAAAAAGGATTCTGAGCGTTCATCATACTTATCATACAAAGTGCTATTAGTGTAGCTTTTAGTTTTCTTAAATTCATAAAGTTTTTCAATGTGTGTATCAATAATTAATACGTTTATACAAACGTACAAAAATAGTTGCAAATCCAATTGCTAATGATTCTCTTTTTAAAAAGTATTAGTGATTAACCTAATTTTTAATGATTTACCACAAAAGCACAAGCAAAGAAAAAGGTCGCCTTGAAACATCAAAGCGACCCTTTTAAGATATTGTTGGTTCTGATTATTTAGAGATAACGCGAGCCATTTCCAATACTTTGTTTGAGTAACCCCACTCGTTGTCATACCAAGATACAACTTTTGCGAAGTTATCATCCAAAGAGATACCAGCTTTAGCATCGAAGATAGAAGTAAGAGCGCAGCCACGGAAGTCTGTAGATACAACAGCATCTTCAGTGTAGCCAAGCACACCTTTCAATTCGCCTTCAGAAGCTTCTTTCATAGCTTTGCAGATTTCAGCCATAGAAGCACCTTTTTCCAAAACAACTGTCAAGTCTACTACAGAAACGTCAGAAGTTGGAACACGGAAAGCCATACCTGTAAGTTTACCGTTCAATACTGGCAATACTTTACCTACTGCTTTAGCAGCACCTGTTGAAGAAGGGATGATGTTTTCAAGGATACCACGACCACCTCTCCAGTCTTTCTTAGAAGGACCGTCAACTGTTTTTTGAGTTGCAGTAGCAGCGTGAACAGTAGTCATCAAACCTTTTACGATACCGAACTTGTCGTTCAATACTTTAGCGATAGGAGCCAAACAGTTTGTAGTACAAGAAGCGTTAGAGATGATGTCTTGACCTGCATATTCTTTGTCGTTTACACCGTATACGAACATAGGAGTAGCATCTTTAGAAGGAGCAGACATAATAACTTTCTTAGCGCCAGCTTGGATGTGTTTGCGAGCTGTTGCATCGTCCAAGAAGAAACCTGTAGATTCTACTACAACATCAGCACCTACTTCATTCCATTTCAAGTTAGCAGGATCCATTTCAGCTGTCAAACGGATTTTGTTACCGTTTACGATCAACGCATTTTCTTCTACTTCTACAGTTCCTTCGAAACGACCGTGTACTGAGTCATATTTAAGCATATATGCCAAATAATCAGCATCCAACAAGTCGTTAATACCAACGATTTGAATATCGTTACCAAAGTTCTTTACTGCAGCGCGGAAAACCATACGTCCAATACGGCCGAATCCATTAATACCTACTTTAATCATTTTGTTTAAACTTTTAAGGGTTTTTTATAATATATTGTTCAAATATGTTTCTGAACTTGCATTTCGTTCTTAAATGCGATGCAAAATTACGAAAATGTTTTTATTATAACACCGCTATTTGATAATTAAATATAAAAATAGGGGATTAAATTACACTTTTCTATGAACAAAACAGGGTATTAGATTCTAAACTAACCATTTTGCAAAGTGGGGTAAGCAAAATAACTATCTACATATTTCATCAGATTGCAGAGTTTTTCTACTTTTGCAAATCATTTATTTATAATCCACACATTTAGTATGCAGGAAAAGATTATTATCCTTGATTTTGGCTCGCAAACCACGCAACTTATCGGTCGTCGTGTTCGTGAATTAGACACCTATTGCGAGATTGTTCCTTACAACAAATTTCCTAAAAACGACCCGACTGTAAAGGGTGTGATCCTTTCGGGAAGTCCTTTCTCAGTATATGATGAAGCTGCGTTCAAAGTAGACTTGAGCGAGATTCGTGGCAAATATCCCATTCTTGGCATTTGCTATGGCGCACAGTTTATCGCCTACACCAACGGAGGCACTGTGGAGCCAGCCAACACGCGCGAATACGGACGTGCGCATCTAAGCTCGTTTTGCAAAGACAATGTATTGTTTAAGGGCGTGAGCGAAAACTCGCAAGTGTGGATGAGCCACGGCGACACCATCACTTCAATCCCCAGCAACTTCAAAACAATCGCCTCTACCGACAAGGTGAAAATAGCTGCTTACCAAATAGAAAACGAACAGGTGTGGGGCGTACAGTTTCACCCAGAGGTGTATCACAGCGTAGACGGCACACAAATGTTGAAAAACTTTGTGGTAGACGTGTGTGGATGCAAACAAGACTGGTCGCCTGCCTCTTTCATCGAAAGCACAGTGGCCGATTTGAAAAAACAACTGGGCAACGACAAAGTGGTGCTTGGCTTGAGCGGCGGTGTAGACTCATCGGTAGCAGCCGTGTTGCTAAACAAGGCTATTGGCGAAAACCTGACTTGCATCTTTGTGAACAACGGAGTGCTTCGCAAAAATGAGTTCAAAAATGTGATGAACGATTACGAATGCCTCGGACTGAATGTGATTGGTGTAGATGCAAGCGAAAAATTCTTTTCGGAATTGGCAGGAATAAGCGAACCTGAACAAAAGCGTAAAATCATAGGCAAAGGATTTATCGACGTGTTTGATGAAGAGGCACACAAGATAAAAGATGTGAAGTGGCTGGCGCAAGGCACCATCTACCCCGACTGCATCGAGTCTCTATCTATCACCGGAACCGTGATAAAGAGTCATCACAACGTAGGTGGTCTGCCCGAGAAAATGAACCTGAAACTTTGCGAGCCTTTGCGTCTTTTATTTAAAGATGAGGTGCGCCGTGTAGGTCGCGAAATGGGAATGCCCGAACACCTGATCGGTCGCCACCCTTTCCCAGGTCCCGGATTGGCCGTACGCATCTTGGGAGACATCACTCCAGAGAAAGTGCGCATCTTGCAAGATGCCGATGATATATTTATCCAAGGACTTCGTGACTGGGGCTTGTACGACCAAGTGTGGCAAGCAGGTGTTATCCTTCTTCCCGTTCAGTCGGTAGGCGTGATGGGCGACGAACGCACCTACGAGCGTGCGGTAGCACTTCGTGCGGTGACTTCGACCGATGCGATGACAGCCGATTGGGCACACCTACCCTACGAGTTCTTAGGAAAGATTTCGAACGATATTATTAATAAGGTGAAAGGAGTGAATCGCGTGACTTACGATATTTCTTCTAAACCACCCGCAACCATCGAGTGGGAATAATGCAATAGAATAGATATAAAAATAGTTAGCTCGGTAAAATGAGCTAACTATTTTTTTTACTACTATTTCGATGCACAAACAAGCATTCGCCTTACGCTCTACCAACGCCTACCACTCCTTATTTTATAGCTATACCCACCCCGCTTGGTAGACAGCCCTATCTACCGACCTGGCAAGGCCTACCTACCGCGCTGAGAAGGCCTATCTACCAAACCCGATATTAAGCATCAGAAAACAACTTCATTTACAGACTGATAGCAAAGCTGTTACGGATGTTAATCATATCAGCAAATTACAACAAATATATTTTCATTCAAATCAACAAGTCTCTCCCTTCTTCCAGCTTCTTTAAGCGAGTCAAGGCTTCGATGTAATAATAGTCGGCATAAATGATAGAAGCATCTATCTCCGACCCATTGGGCCAATGTCCAGTGGAATGCAGCAAGAAGGAGGGTTTCGATTTTCCCGATTGGTATTTATTAGAACTTAAACTACCAATCATCTTCACCGCTGCTTTGCGATATTCATCCCCCTTTTCGCCAGGCACGTAGGTAGACAGTTCGAGCAATGCGGAGGCTACCACACAAGCTGCCGAAGCATCGCGTGGCTCTTCGGGTATGCCTGGTGCGTGGAAGTCCCAATAGGGAATATAGTCTTTGGGAAGATCTTTCAAATAAACATCCGTTACTTTTTGCGCAAAATCGAGGTATTTGGCATCCCGTGTTTCTCGATAGACCACCGTGTAGCCATAGATAGCCCAAGCCTGCCCACGTGCCCACATACTTTCATCGGCATAGCCTTGGTGGGTGACACGTTTTATAAAATCACCCGTCAACGTATCGTACACAGCCACGTGTGCACACATATTATTGGGTTGGAAATGGTGTTTCATCGTTTTGTCGGCGTGAGACACGGCAATATCGGCAAGATATGGATTCCCTCCGTTCTTGGCTGCCCAGAAAAGCATCTCCAAGTTTATCATATTGTCCATTATCACATTGTGCCCGCCGTAGTCGGCCACGTGACGAGGCCACGACAACAAAGCTCCCACTTTGGGACGGTAGAGCGTGGCAAGCGTGTCGGCCGTATCGAGTATCACCTGCTTGTACTCAGGGTTGTGCGTCAAGCGGTATCCATTGCCATAACTGCAAAACACCAAGAAACCCAAATCGTGGTCGAATGCTGGTGTTTGCGACAAAAATTTTAACGCATTGGTATATTGTTCCGCTTCGTTTCGGATAGTGGTATCTTGCGTGTACTCGTAGTTGTACCAAAGAATACCCGACCAAAAACCTCCACACCATTCATCGATAGCTGCTTTGCGACAATGCCACGTATCAAGACTATCCATAATGTTGCGTGGCATCATCGAATAGTCAATTTCACCTTGTGCATTCCGCAACTGACTCAAAGTCCGCTTCACCTGTGTATCACAATAAGATAAAGCTTTATCTACATTTACCCCTGTGTTTTGGCGGGAGGTGCGACACGCTAAGACGAAGCAGATCACGCACGCCACCAAAATCAATCCTTTTGTCTTCATATTTATTTTTCTTTATTTTCCTATTCTAAACCAGTCCACATCTACCCATCCACGTTCTTTGCCGTGTGGGGTGGTGCTAAACAAACCAACTTTCGCACCAATCCATTTTCCTTGTCGAGCTTTAAAAGGCTCACCAAAAGGACGATACACTTTTCCATCCAAACTATAATAGAAACGACACATCTCTCCAGGCTCTACCTTCACACGTAGATAAATATCTCGCTCGTAGTTGGGATGCAATCCAGCTTCAAACTTTCTGCTGATGGGTATGTCCAACGATGCAATCTCTTTTTCGGGTGTTTGCTGCTCAGCATCGGTACACACCACTTGTCTCAACACAAAGTGGTCGCCTTGCTTCTCCACGCCAAGATAGCCATAGTCCCATCCCATCACAATCAAACCCGACTGTTGTCCATCTTGCTTTGCCGATACTTTCAATCGAGTGGTTGTAGTAAACTCCTCAGCAGGAAACTTCTGCAACAACAGATTGGGTACTTCCCAAAAATTCACAAACTCCTTAGAAAGGATATACCCATAAATTCTCATAAACCCAAGGTCGGAGGTAAATCCAAATGTATCTTGATAGTTTGCGTGCCATTGCCATTGTAGCCCCAATTGTCTACTGTCAAACTCATCGCTTTCGGCAGGCGTTTGTATCGCATAGCTATTGCCCACGTTTGGCTTTCTATGCTGCTTCACTGGTTCGCCCCACTCTTTTCCCTTCTTAGGCCTACCTATCACGGGCCAATCGTTTTTCCACACCATCGGGTTGAGGTGAATAATCCGTCCGTAGGCTCCATTATCTTGAAAGTGAACAAACCACGATTCGCCTTGATTGGTATCTACCCAAGCTCCCTGATGCGGCCCATTTATATCGGTGTCACCTTGCATCATCACTATCTTAGGCTCGTAGGGTCCATACACATTTTTAGAGCGTAGCACCAATTGCCATCCCGTAGCCACACCACCAGCTGGTGCAAAGATGTAATAATAGCCATTGCGCTTGTAAAACTTAGGTCCTTCGATGGTGTGGTTCACTCCATCGTTACCATCAAACACCAACACGGGGTTGCCAATCAGCTCCGTGCCCGCCTCGTTCATTTCCGATACTGTGATAATGCTGTTCATCCCAGCACGACTACCTGCCCACGCATACACCAAGTAAGCTTTGCCATCATCGTCCCACAAAGGGGTAGGATCTATCAATCCTCTACCGCCCTTCACCAATATCGGCTTGCTCCACTCGCCTTGTGGGTTGGTCGTCTTCGTCACATAAATGCCGAAGTCGGGATCGCCCCAGTATATAAAATACTCGCCTTTGTGATAGCGAATAGAAGGTGCCCATACCCCTTTGCCGTGTTGGGGTTGGTTAAAAAATGCCACTGGCTCAAGCTCTTTGATAGCATAATTCACCAACTCCCAGTTTACCAAATCCTTAGAATGAAGTATAGGCAATCCTGGCGCACACCCAAAGCTCGATGCTGTCATATAGAAATCGTCACCCGCTGCACACACATCGGGATCGGAATAATCGGCATACAGCACCGGATTCTTGTAAGTGCCGTCACCTTGATCGGACACCCATACATCTGATATATTTTGACCTATTGATTGAATTCCAACGGTTAATGATAAAATCGTAATCGTAATAAACTTATTCATCCTTGTCTTCTTAAATAGTCGTTCAAAAAAGCAATACGAACAAGCGTGTTTTACCACTCAATGGAAAAGAAAGAAAAAATAAATTATTGTGTTTTTGAATGCAAAAGGGCTGTACTCACCAAAGCACAGCCCTATATCAATCATTATAAACCAAGTGTTTTCACCTCACAATAGCCGAAACCATTGAGGAAATTATCGGACTTCCATAAAATGAAGAAAATCCATCTTCTTTACTCGACGAGCCTTGCACGTGAGCGATGAAAAAACCATATACACCGTCTTGCTTATTTATCCACGGATAAGCGCCAGCCCACCCTGGTGAACTAACCTGATAAGCCTCACCGGTTTGTTCGTCAATCAATTCACGCCATTCGCCCAGCCCATAAACACCAGTATGTTCTTGCCCCAAAGCGCGGTCCACATATTCACCAGCAAACACTTGCGCATCTTTCACCTGATCGGATTGCATTTCTACCACTGTTTCCTTGCTCAGCACCTGTATTCCTTCAAACAACCCGTCGTGATAAATCATTGCAAGAAATCGAATGTAATCGTCGAGCGTAGTACAGAGACCACCACCCAACATTGGAGCGTGTCCGCCGTCAGTGTTGACAGGGGTGAAGTGTGAGTTTATCATCCCCAATGGTCGAGCTATCAATTCTTGAAACAGAGTCTCAAAATCCCTTCCCATCGCTTTTTCAGCCATACTTCCTGCCACTTGCATAGCAAGACCTCCATACTCAAAGCGTGTGCCATAGGCAAACACGGTGTCCAATGGCAAAATCTCCACCATTGCCGAGTCCAAGCAATTATAGTTGTCTACACGCGGAGATGGTAAATAAGGACGAATACCAGAGGTGTGAGACAGCAGATTTCGCAAAGGTATTTGCCCTTTCGGGTCGCCTGCAAATTGTGGCAACCACTTCTCCACAACATCATCCCAATCCAAATCACTCTTATCTACCACCGCACCTACCACAGCGGCTGCGACCCATTTCCCAGCAGAAGCCACATATACTTTTGTATCGGGAGTATAATTACCATAACTCTGCAAAAACACCGTCTGATTATCTTTCACCACACAAACAGAAGCTCCAGGGTAATACCCTTTTGCTACCCATACATTTATCAACGAATCTAAAGAGCTAAAATCGTAGCCTTGCCTCTTACCTTTGTTGGATGCACAACTTGCGACCAACAACACCACAACGGATAAAACCCAATAAGACCTCATATACCTACTCATTCACCAAGTCCCAATAAACCACATATCGCTGACGATGAATATCATAGAACGGTGAAATCTTATCGCCCGCCTCCGTGGCGAATTGCAATCCATCGCCTACACGCTGCACACTACGTTCAAGGTGTTTCGGGTTGATTTTCAACGTAGTGCTTAGTCCCGACGGTATATTATAGTTGTATGTATAATAATCGTTGTACAGTTGTGGATTAGAGAAAGGTGCAGGTGCTTGCATACCTTCGGTTCCCAACTCGCCAGCAAGCACAATTGGGCCATAAAGCAATGCGCCTCGCTTTGGATTATCGGGCGTGGTTTCTATGCGCAAGCTCATTGGGTACGATACAGACACCTTATCACCATCATTCCAAGTACGATTGATAGCGATGTATGAACCTGATTTTTGCTTCACTCTCACCTTCTTTCCATTCACTTTGACCGATGCACCATTGCTCCACGATGGGTAACGAAGATAAATCGTGGTATTCACTGGATTGTCGGTTTTGACAGTTAACGTGGTGTTGTCCTCCACAGGAAAATTGGTTTCTTGCTTCAAACGAATCCCTTTTTCTGCCCAATTTACTCCAAATATGGTGCTTATGGAATCGGCATAAGCACCTATCTTACTCTTTTTCCTATTTTCTTGTATAGCAGACACTTTATCAGAATCAAAAATCTGTATTTGTGGATATTTTTTGCTCAGCGTATGCACTACAAAAAGTTACAGCAAACGATAACAACAGGTTTTTATAGCATACTTTCTACAATTCTTTAATCAGTATGCAAGTCCATGGGGTTAGTTGACGATTAAAGCTTAATTCTCCATTCTCATCTGCTCTAATCATCTCCTTTTTAACTCCCCATCCTTCTTGTCTCAAAAATTGAATTTCCTGACGGTTGGGCGAATGAGGTGCTCCCATTTCCAAGTATGATTTATAGGCATTCCCGTGATCATTATCCAATATCTCCACTTCGAAAACTGCACCCGGTTTCAATCCTTTCAATTCTAAATTGGTATTTTTAGATGAAGCGTTCATATAGTTTTTGGCATTTTTTGCAGATGGAATAGCTTCAATAAATTCATCTGGATAATTATATACCAATGCTGTCACTTTTCCACTCTTACTGTTTTTAGTCACACAAAGAGGAGACGAGTTCAATAACATCTCATCACCCAGCTGATTCAGCATTCGATAAGCGTGAAAAGAGGGCTTCACAATCCCTTGAAAATTGATCATACCAAACCCACCGTGAAAAATAGACTCACCACCACCTTTCTCTTCAAATACATCCGTAAAGGTCCAATACATTAATGAATTGGCCATACCAACACATTCTAAGTTGGTTTTTAGTATATAGGCAGCTGGTGGCAACAAATCGTGCATACGGTCGCGACTATTGGGGCTTGTGCTCCATTCTGTCAAATGAATTTCGGCATTAGGATAAACACTGTTGGCCAATGCTTGTTTCAACCATTTTATGTCATCGCGAAGTGAGTGCACATATCGAGTAGCATCTTTACTACGACCTGTTTCGGGATCTAAAGCATAATCGGTAGGATATGGATGTGTAGAAATAAAATCTACTGGTAGTTTCTCTTTTTCGCAATAGCGGAGAAAATCTTCAATCCACACGCCTTTCCATTGCTTAGTGTTAATCAGCTCTTGCGAGTAAAAAACAGATTTCGAATGATCCATTATTTCTCCCTTATGGCGATCATCGGCTACAAAATTACTGGTAGCTGGGCCGCCTACTCGCAGGCGCGAATCTATTGATTTTATAGCGTTTGCAGCTTCTTTATATAGTCTGAAGTAGTCGCTTCTTGTTCCGTGAAAAAAACCTCCCATTCCAGTAAGATTGGGTTCGTTCCACACCTCAAAATACCAAGTCAAAACCTCTTCCATACCATATCTGTCGACAACGTGCTTTGTAAACGCATAAATCAAATCGTGCCATTTCCCAAAATTATCTTGATCGACAGAAACATTACCTTTCCACCAAAATTGAGTTTTACTATTTTTAGCAGCAATAACAGCGGGGAAAAAGCCAAGCTCAACAAATGGTTTTAATCCCATATCGAGCATACGGTCGAAAACGTCGTCAATGTATTGCCAGTTGTATACCATCTTATTGCCTGGTTTTTCAAAACATACAAACATATCGTCGTGAAACAAGCCGTGCATTCTGACGTACTCAAAACCACAATATTCTTTCACTGTTGCCAAATGTTCGTTCCATCCTGCACGCAATCCCTCGTTCACTCTACCTGCTCCAACACCTACGCTCCAGTAGTGATTGAATGATTCGCCAACATTTCGCACATCTACTGCCTGTGTATAAGCAAACTGTGCCCAAAACGAAAATAGTAAAGTCGTGATCAAAAAATAATTCTTCATTGTATTACACTTTTCTAATTAATATTTATTTATAATTCTCCGCTTTCCAAATAGCTGGTATAATTTCAGCTTTCTTTATACTACCATTCTCCGAAGTTGAGCGCAAACTGACAACTATATTATTGGTCCCTTCGGCATTCAACCAACATTCAGGAAGATAATACTCAAACTGAGGACCTTTTTCCCAACAACGTCCTATGCAGTGACCATTCAGATATATAAAGCCATTGCCTATATGCTCTAATTTTAAGTAGAAAGGATACTTAACATTATCACACTGCGGGGGTAGAGAGAAAGAATAAGAGTGCCACGTTAAAAGTGGATTGTGCTTTGCGCCAACAGCCTTATGCAACGCCTTATTTTGAGATAGCATCAAGCCTCTTTCTTTTTCAGTATAAGCATATTCGAGAGGCAATCTCTTATCATCACACTTCACAAAATCTACTCCTATATTCCAATAATCCTCCACAATCTTTTTGGTGTGATGATGCAACCCCTTACTCTCAAAAAGCATAACTACTTCCAGTTTTTTTCTATTTGTAGAGTCGCCCGGCAAACGATACTTGACACTGTAAGGTGAATCACCACCCTCTAAAGGAGTAATTATTTCTCCATCGACCGATATAATGACTTCGTCTCCATCCGATCCATTTATCAGTTTGTTCCCTATACGTCCCACTTCCAATATTTTACCTTGTGGGGCATACGTGCGATAATAAACAAAGTGATGCCCATAAACTCCGTGGTCATCTATATACTCACTATCTTTCAGTTTATTCCATTTATTGGGAAGTGGGTCTGACATACACAAAGTTGGTTTCAGTCGAATGGTGTCAGCCACTACCGCAGGCCGAGACGTTGGTTCTGGCAACTCAGGATACCAAGATCCTTTGTCCAAACCTGCCGGTAAATAATAGATCATAGATCCAAAGGGTTCAAGCGCAAAGTCTAAAACCAAATCAGATGTTTGTATAGTGCCAAAATGTGCGCGACTGCGCTCTTCTGTTCTAAGAAAATAATAGCGATCGCCATTAAAAGATTGACGCAACGCCAATTTCACGTCAGGGTCTGTAGACGTATAAGTGATAGGTATATTTTCAGCACGAGCTATCTTTGTTCCGTGTTCTTTTAATAAACAGCCCAATCCTTGAAAACGTCGATAACGCTCATTGATAGAACCATCTTCACCAATAGCGGCTGCATAATCATACGTAGTTGCCATTTGTCGAGCACCCCAATCATCAAAATTTGTACCACCAACAACCATATAGTAATTGATTCCACAAAAACCCCGTTGCAACGCATATAATGAAATATTTTGTGTTTGAGCAGGAGTCAATCCATCTTGTTCCCAGCTCAGTGTCCCACCAACTTCACTCATCCAGCCACCTTGCAGTTCACCCGAAATAAGAGGTTTTCCTGGCTGTGTGTTCAATTGCAGATTAATTAAGCGACCAAAATTCTTTTCCACCTCCCAGCGCGGATAACTGTTGACCATATCCACCACGCCATTGAGCACTCCACTCTCTACATTGCGAGCCTCATTAGTCCAACAAGTTATCACGGGAACGTCTATATCATATTTGCGAACAATATTTGCGAGCTGAACCAAGTAATCTTTCTTAGCTTCTTTCGGAAACCATTTTATTCTATTAAATTCATTCTCTACTTGAAATAAGATAACACCAGTCTCTCCTTTTCTCTTTCGTGTCAACTGATAGGGAGCAACTACACGACACACGGCTCTGTACCAATGCTCATTCCAACGCATAAACTCAGGATCATTGCTTTGCAACCAAGTGTCAAAAGCTGTTTGCGCTGGTTTCTTTTGCATAATCCATTGCGGAAAACCTCCACCACTCCACTCAGCACAAATATAAGGGCCGGGACGAACAATCACATAAAGTCCAAACTCCTCTGCCATCTTCAGGAAATCATCCAATTCAGTCATATCCAAACAGGAGTCATCTGTAGGAGAGAGAGGCATTTTCTGTTCGTGCCAATTCCACGGAATGTAAGTTTCCACACAGTTGAATCCAGCTTTTTTCAACTTCTCGAAGCGATGAGGCCATAAGGCTTGAGGCACGCGAAAATAATGAAATGCTCCGCTAAACACAAACACATCATCACCTTCTATCTGAATACATCTTTGATCATAGCGAATCCTATCAGGATAGCAAAATATTGAATCACTTATTGATGATATTTGCATATCATTTTCGGTCTGGCTGTCTGCGGAGCTGTCATTCATCACAGCAATATCGGTTATGTTTTGAGCTTGCAATAACCCTGTTAGAAAAAACAACCAAACCACTACATATAACTTTTTCATCGTATCTATTTACTTATACATAAATCTTGTTTTATACATTTAAAATCACTTTCTATCAACAGTTCGTTATCAGCACGATATAGAAAGTGGTTGCCATTCCATTCAAAACAAGCACTAAAAGACTTATTAGACAATGAAGACACTTTTAGTTAACACGCATCTGTCCCAAAGCATCATTGCCCAAAACAGAGTGCCCCATTAAGCCAAACAAAAAAAATATTCCTATTAAAAAGAATAAAAAAACGATATTTCAGTGTATTCATTATTTCAATTAATAAGAGAGTGAAGTGGCTATATTTATTTGTTTATTATTATAAACAAATGGCAGTTTCTTGCCATTCACATTCACAATAGCAGGTTTGTTGTCTATCCTAAAATAAGCATTAACCTTCGGTTGCCCTTCGATGATTAAATCAACCCCTTTTGCCGTGCCTTTTTGGATAACAAAAAGTTTAGAAAGCGATGAAAAATAAGATTGCTCATCACGTCGCAAAGCACTTCCGTGACAAATAAAAAAATCTTTTGCATCTTGTGCTTTTGTGTTCTCATCATAAGTCACCGCAAACATATAAGCATCCGTAAACCATCCATCTGCCTCTATCCAAGAGTTGCTGTGCATCAATCTACCATCGGCCAATTGATTGATGTAAATGTCAGTCACTTTACCTTCACGCTTCACCCTTAATCCAATCCAGTCTTTACCTTCGCGCTTCTCCATATAAGGAAGATTCTTATCTTCGGGAGTCTCTTTCAAGATGATAGCAGTCATTCCCTTCACTCGATTAAATTCTCCTGGTAAATGAAAAGAGTAGTAGGTTTCAGTACCTTTCAAGTCTTCGGTTGGTCCTTCTTTTTCTTCCCAGTACAAATCTTCGGGATAATCGTGTACAAAGTTGGATAAAGCAAGCAGACGTGGATACAATGGGCGTATTACTACCGATGAGCTTCCATTGTTGATATTCAAATCTGCACCACGCTTATTTGTCTCTCCGCCCGGATGCCAAAGCCATTCGTAGTGTCCTGCCTTGTGCGATTTCAAATCATCGACAATGTAAATCACATTGTCTATCCACAAGAAATGACGGAAGTAGCGACTGAACTGATCGGAGTAAGGCCCCGTGCCATTTGCCAATATATACTTCACATCTCCTGCATCCATCAGATGATGCAAATAGCCTCGTTGAGTAGAGCCGTGATATTGCTGCTCTCGCGATTGCCCTTTGCCATCGAACAACACCACATTGTGCGCTTCGCTCTGAAAAAAGTAGTTGCGATAATTGGGGTTGGGATACCAACAATTCCCCGCATCTTTGATTATGTCCACTCCCTTATGAAAAAGAATAAAAGAGTTTGCATCCGCATGAGAATGATTCCACGTATATCCCGATTTCACCGCAAGCATCGTAGCATCTTTATCCCACGAGCTGCGCATCGTGGCCCATCCAAAATCAGAGAATAGTTCTGATTTCTTTAGATTAGGGGTAGCAGGGGCTTTCGTCAAATTGGGGGTATAAAGAAACCCCATCGGACGATTCAAAAAATAACCATCCCGATGCTGACCCTGTTCCACTTGGTTGATGTACCACAACATATTATCATCTTTCATTCCCATTGCATAAAGCAGCATCAAAGTGCTTTCGGCTGTAACATTTTTATGGCTATCGCCAAAGTTTATATTGTGAAGAATACCCGTGCGTGGATAACAGACGTGCAAAAAGAAGTCAGAAAGTTTGTCCAATTGGGGTATCGCCTGCATCGTTTGTCCAGGATAGCAATTCTGCCAAGCTTGGCGAAACAGCAATGCCTCCTGAATACCAAAATTGGCATAATTGAGACTTTCGTACATCCCACCGTTATCATCAAAGCTTTTGGGCTTTTGTTGTAGCACATCGCCAGCAAAGTCAAACCACTCGGAAATCACGCCGTTCACTTTTGCTGCCCACTCCTTTGCTATAGGCAATTCATTTTGAAGGCTCAAAGCCAAAATACCCCCCATACACACACAAGAAGTCCACCAGTTGTGTCCCATCGAGTTGAGCGAATGAATACGTGTCGGCTCTATCAACCAGTCGCCCAACAAAGGTTCTAAAGCCAACCTGTTCAAACCTTCCGCTATTTGTTTGCGCTCCGAGTTCGTCAAGTCATTGTAAATGGCATCATAGGCTATGGCCGATAACAAAGCTTTGTGCGCCATTCCCAAATCGCCTCTCCACACAGGAATACGCGCCAACATCTCATCGCTTCCCCACGTTTCGGCTTTAATCACCTCCAACAGTATTTCTTTCAGTTTATTAGAATATATCTTATTCCCTGTCATCAGATAAGCCAATGATAAGTAGTCCGATTTATTCAACCCATTTTTTTGAAGCTGCTCATTGGCAGTCTGTTCTATTTGCCGCCACGCATCAGCCATTATCGTGTCTTTGTCTATCTTTTGCTTAGCAGCCCGAACACGTTCTGTCGAATAAAGCAACGACGGATGTTTTGTCTTTTGCGCACTTAGAGGCAAAAAAGACACGAAAAGAATTATAACGAGAATTAATTTGTTAATCATAATATTATCATTTTATCGGTTTTAGCACAAAGGAAAACGTTCTATCGCCGTAATTTACCCGATATGGTTTTAAAGCAATGGCATCTTCTCCCCAACTGGTCACACCACCTACTCCTGCCTGTATTTGATCAATACAAAGATTAGTATAAGCCACAGGTATCAATTCCTCAAAATGTCTTTGAGCTTTGTCTTTTCCATCGTCCAGCAACTCGATGGAGTAATGAAGTGCTGAAGCATAAAATGGATTGTCCGACATCACTTCCAAACCTTTCCCACCACGAGTGGTTTGTTTCCACCAACGTATATCGCTCTTTGTTCCTGTCTCCTGTGGACGAATGTAAGGGTAAGCCTGTTCGGTAGCTGTTTGTTGATAACACCCTATGAGAGTAGAGCTGTTCCGATCGGCA
Source organism: uncultured Bacteroides sp. (assembly GCA_947074275.1). GTDB lineage: Bacteria > Bacteroidota > Bacteroidia > Bacteroidales > Bacteroidaceae > Bacteroides. Next base: position 268 of record CAMTPA010000049.1, on the reverse strand, counting down.
TAATTTTCGATTGGCCCTCTGCCGTAATAGCTGCTATATTCCATATATCGTGGCATTTGCATCTGCATACCGTAACGATACATATCCGAAATATTCTTTTCCTTATTAACAGTCATCGCTTGTGTCACCTCTATTTCGCCTTCATTATTAATGCGATATGTCAACTTTAGCAAAGCATCAACTTCTGGCATCTCGTAAATAGCTTCAATCACAGCTAAACCATTTACCATTTGCGAATCCAAGGATTTAAGATCCATTTGAGGATTTT
>CAMTPA010000048.1 GCA_947074275.1 uncultured Bacteroides sp. | reverse complement strand
GAGATGGAATCTCGTGACTGGAGTTCAGACGTGTGCTCTTCCGATCTGAAAATTCGAGCTTGGAGCACTATACTCCTACTATTTATTACACTCACGGTGTCAGCACAAAATGTGAACCGTTACTTAAAAGCACCTTTGCCTCAGAGTTGGGAAGATGCCCAAGTGGACAGCCCAGCCGATGGTTCTGAACTGTTTTTGCAAACAATGCCTACCGATGATCAATGGTGGAAATCGTTTGGAGATACTATGTTGGACTCGCTCATAGCACAAGCAGTCGATCGAAACTATTCTGTTTTGCTCGCTATCAACAGAATGGACATCGCCAAATACAATGTGCGCATTGCACGTAGCAGTTATTTTCCATCGCTTGAATTTGGAGCAGGTTGGACAAAGGAACAAACAAGTGGCACAATTAACCGAGACGTAGTGCAAGGAAGAGAATCATACTTTAATGCAGGTCTCAGTATGAGTTGGGAAATAGATGTATTTGGTCGTATTCGCCAAAAAGTGAAGGCCGAAAAAGAAACATTTATGGCAAGCAAAGAAGAATACTTAGCTGTGATGGTCTCCCTTTCGGCTCAAGTAGCTACCGCCTACATAAACCTGCGCGAGGTGCAACAGGAACTTCAGGTGACTTTGCAAAATTGCGAAACACAAAAAGAAGTGTTGGCTATGACAGAAGCAAAATTCAACGCAGGTTTGGTATCAAAATTGGATGTAGCACAAGCCAAATCAGTTTATTATAGCACCAAGGCATCCATCCCACAATTGGAAACAAGCATCAATCAATACATAAACTCATTGGCTGTGTTGTTGGGAGCTTATCCCGATGAGATAAAAGAAAATCTAACCATATCACAACCGATGCCCGATTTTATGGAACCTATTGGAGTAGGAATCCCCGCCGATCTAATATTAAGACGACCAGATATACGAAGTGCTGAACGGCAAGTAAGTGCTCAAGCTGCCAGTTTGGGAGCTACAAAATCCGATTGGTTGCCACAAATCTACTTGAAAGGTTCGGCGGGCTTTTCATCAAGAAACTTGAATAACGAATTTATCAATCATAAAAGTTTCACTTACGAAATAGCACCTACATTGAGTTGGAACATATTTACAGGCGGCAATCTTATCAATACAACTAAGCAAGCCCGTGCTCAACTCGATGAAGCTATCAACGAATACAACGAAACGATTTTGAATGCTGTTCAAGAAGTGGACAACGCTATGAATGGTTATAAAAACTATATTAAGCAAGTGATTGCATTGCGTGAGGTTTGTTATCAAGGACAAGAAACACTAAACCTTTCTGTCAACTTGTATAAAGAAGGATTATCACCTTTTCAAAATGTGGTAGATGCACAAAAATCACTTCTTACTTATCAAAATCAGTTAGTTCAAGCGCAAGGTGGTACTTTGTTGCAGCTTATCACGCTCTATCAAGCTCTTGGTGGCGGATGGAACAATTAAAATAAAAATAACTAAACCCATATAACGATGAAAAAGATATTGTACATACTGCTTATACTGCCTTTGATTACAGGTTGTAAAGATAAGAAAGCAAAGAAAACAACAGCCTATACACCCGAAATAAGCGTTTCAACACCGATGGTAGAAGATGTGACACTTACAAAAGATTATCCAGGTTATCTGAACACAGAACAAACCGTGGATTTGGTGGCACGTGTGAATGGTACGCTTGAATCAGCTGCATATAAACCAGGTGCGAGAGTGAAGAAGGGTCAACTATTATTTATAATAGAACCGACAATTTATCGCAATCAGGTGGCGCAAGCTGAAGCTTCACTTAGAACAGCCGAAGCAGAGCTTGAATATTCGCGCAATAATTATGTGCGTATGGTCGAAGCACTGAAAAGTGATGCAGTAAGTCAGATACAGGTAATTCAGGCTGAATCTAACGCTAAGCAAGATTCAGCAGCCGTAGGTAATGCAATTGCCGCTTTAAACACAGCTCGCACAAATCTGAACTATTGCTATATTCACGCTCCATTCGATGGCATTGTAACCAAAAATTCTGTTGACGTAGGAAGCTATATAAGTGGAGCAACAGAAGCAACAGCACTGGCCACTATTTATAAAGACGATCAGATGTATGCCTATTTTAATATTGCTGACAATCAATGGCTATCAATGATGACGGATCATAAAGAAGAAATTCTCAGTGATATTATGGTGAAATTAGGAACAAATGGTTTGCAAACTTATCCTGCTAAGTTAGATTATCTGTCTCCCGATGTTGATATGAGCACAGGTGCAATAACACTAAGAGCCAACTTCGACAACCCAGATAAATTGCTTAAAAGTGGAATGTATGTAAGCATCACTTTGCCTTATGCAAAGCAAAAAAATGCAATCCTTGCACGAATTGCTTCGATGGGAACCGATCAATTAGGTAAATATCTATATGTAGTCAACGACTCCAATGTAGTGCAATATAGACACATCGAAGTGGGGCAGCAAGTAAATGATTCGATGTGTATTGTGACAAGTGGTTTGTCGCCCAAAGAACGTTATGTGAAAATTGGACTTATGAAAGTAAGAGACGGTATGAAAATAAAGCCCGTAAACGATTAATTAACTACTAAAACTAAGAAACTATGTTCTCGAAGTTCTTTATAAATAGACCAATCTTTGCTACCGTATTAGCCTTAATAATGGTAGTGGGTGGATTGGTTACATTAACCAATCTACCGGTTGCGCAGTATCCGGAGATTACTCCACCTACTGTGCAGGTGATGGCTACTTATCCAGGAGCAGATGCGCAAACTGTGGCTCAAACAGTAGGTATGCCTATCGAACAACAAGTGAATGGTGTGGACGGAATGCTATATATGTCTTCTACATCTTCATCCTCAGGTGCATACTCATTGACTGTAACTTTTGCTGTTGGTACCGATATTGATATGGCAACTGTTCAGGTACAAAATCGCGTAAATATAGCCAACTCATCGTTGCCCAACCCAGTTATTGAACAGGGTGTAACAGTGCAAAAACGCTCTACTGATATTGTATTGTTTATGTCGCTCATTGCCACAGATTCAATATACGATGGTTTGTATTTAAGCAACTATGCCACTCTAAATTTCTCGGATGAGTTGACTCGCTTGCCTGGAGTAGGTGATGTCGATATTATGGGTACGGGAGACTATTCGATGCGTATATGGATGGATCCAGAAATTATGCGTATTCGTGGAGTGTCTCCTACCGATGTTTACAATGCTATTGCAGCGCAAAATGTAGAAGTTAGCCCAGGATCAGTTGGTCAAGCTATCGATCAAACAAATAAAAATGCTTTTCAATATACTTTGAATGTAAAAGGTAGGCTCACTACTCCCGAAGAGTTTGGAAACATCATAGTGAAAGCCGATAACGATGGCAACTTTTTGCGCATAAAAGATATAGCAACTGTCGATCAAGGTACTGGGTCTTACGACTTTATTTCTACCCTTTCGGGACAACCCTCTGCGGCTATTGCTATTTATCAGCAGCCTGGTTCCAATTCATTGGATGTGGCAAAGGTAGTAAAAGCAAAAATGGAAGAGCTTTCAAAAACATTCCCAAAAGGAATAGAGTATGAAATTACGCTCGATACCACCAATGTAATTAATGAGTCTATTCACGAGGTATTAATCACATTCCTTGAAACTACTTTGCTGGTAGTCATTGTGATTTTCTTTTTCTTACAGAACTTTAGAGCCGTGCTTATTCCCTGCTTAACTATTCCAGTTTCGCTGATTGGTACATTGGCTGTTATGGGTTTGTTGGGCTTTTCTATCAACACATTGACTTTGTTTGGATTGATACTGGCAGTAGCCATTGTGGTGGATGATGCCATAGTGGTAACAGAAAACTCCTCTCGTTTGCTCGAAACAGGAAAATACGATACGAAAGAGGCTGTAACAAGGGCAATGGGTGAAATTACAGGTCCGATTGTAGGGGTTGTTCTTGTGTTGTTGGCTGTATTTATTCCTACTACCTTGATTAGTGGTATTACTGGACAGCTTTATAAACAATTTGCTTTGACTATCGCTGCTTCTACGGTGTTGAGTGGTTTTAATTCACTTACATTGACACCAGCTCTTTGTGCGTTGTTCTTGCAAAAACCTCAACCCTCCAATTTCTTCTTCTTCAAATGGTTCAATAAGGGATTTGGATGGGTGCAAGATGGTTATGATGGTCTTGTGAAATGGTTGCTCAAACGTCCAGGATTGGCAGTGTTGTCTTATTTAATACTTACTGCAATTGCCGTATTCTTGTTTGTAAAATGGCCTTCTACTTATATTCCAGAGGAAGATGATGGTTATTTTATTGGTATGGTACAACTTCCACCCGCAGCAAGCCTTGAGCGTACGCAAGCTGTGTGTGAAAAGATAAACGCAATATTAAATACTTATCCCGAAGTAGAAAAGTACATTCAAATATCAGGCTTCTCTGCAATGGCAGGAGGTGAGCAAACCAATGGAGGTACATATTTTGTTGTATTGAAACCGTGGGGTGATAGAAAAGGAAAAGAACATACTGTATTCTCGGTAGTAGACCGTTTTAATGAAGATGTCTACGCTATACAAGAGGCTGAAATATTTGGTATGGTTCCACCTGCTATTCCTGGATTAGGCACAACGGGTGGCCTTCAAATGCAGCTCGAAGATACTCGAAATTTAGGTGCAACAGCAATGCAACAGGCGGTGGATGCTCTTCTTGCAGCTTATAAGTCTAAACCTGCTTTGACCGAAATGAACAGCCAATATCAGGCCAATGTTCCTCAATATTTTTTAAACATAGACAGGGATAGGGTGCAGTTTATGGGATTAGAGCTTAACGAAGTGTTTAGTACTTTGGGCTATTTTATGGGTGCAACTTACGTAAATGACTATGTTCGTTATGGACATATTTATCAGGTAAAGATAGAGGCTCAAAACAAAGCTCAAAAATACATTGATGAAGTATTGAAACTAACAATCATCAATGGGCAAGGCAAAGCGGTTCCTTTTTCTGCATTTACTACGATTGAGGAGGTGTTGGGACAAGATCAAATAAGCCGTTATAATATGTATACAACTGCTGCTATCACCAGCGATGTGACAAGTGGTTATAGTTCGAGCGAAGCCATACAGCAGATGGGTGAATTGGTAGAAGATGAGCTAAATGGCCAATTTGGTTATGAGTGGACATCTATGGCTTATCAAGAAACACAAGCGGGAACTTCTACCATCATTATTTTTGCAATGGCTTTGTTGGTTGCTTATTTGGTGTTATCGGCTCAATATGAGAGCTGGACAAATCCAATAGCTGCCATTATGGGTATTCCCGTAGCATTGCTTGGGGCACTTATTGGATGTTTGGTGATGGGTACGCCAGTAAGCGTTTATACCGAAATTGGTATTGTATTGCTTATCGCTTTGTCAGCAAAGAATGGTATTTTGATTGTAGAGTTTGCTCGCGATTATCACGCGGCTGGTAGTAGTATTCGAGACTCTGCTTTTGAGGCTGGGCACGTGAGATTACGTCCTATCTTAATGACTTCATTGGCTTTCGTGTTTGGTGTAATGCCTCTTTTATTTGCCACGGGTGCAGGAGCCAACAGCCGTATTGCATTGGGCGCAGCTGTTGTGTTTGGTATGGCACTGAATACATTGTTGGCCACTCTATATATACCAAACTTTTATGAATTGGCGCAAAGACTACAAGAACGTTTCAAATGGAAACGTGGAGATGATTCTAATACACCTCCAGCGAGTAGCACGCCACAAGTATAGCACTTGTTTACATACGATTGGATAATAACAAAAAAGACGGATATTTGAAATCAAACTCAAATATCCGTCTTTTCTTATTTGCGGCACTGTGTTGTAAGGTTCTTAGTCTATTCGCCCGCCACCCAAGGATTGATATAGGTTGATTGTTCCTTGTATCTCGTTAAAATGGTCGGCCACTTGTTGAAGCTGTGCCGACAATAATGTCTGTTGTGCGGTAAGCACCTCCAAGTAGGTTGTAGAGCCGTGTTGCATCAAAAGCTGCGTGCTGCGCACTGCTGTTTCAAGCGATTGAATCTGTTCGTTACGGATGTTTATTTTGCTCTTTGCAGTCTGCACTTGTGTCAATGCGTCATTCACCTCTTTGCCAGCGTTTAACAATGTTTGTTGAAACGATAATTTGGCTTCTTCCAGTTGTGCTTTGGCTATTTTTAGTTGCGCACGATTTAATCCTTTATTAAATATGGGTTGAGTGAGCGAACCCAATGCGTTGAGAAGTAAACTACCTGGATTTATTACTGCGGCACCTGCCGAGTTTGTCCATCCTGCTGTTCCGCTTAATGTGAGCGATGGGTAAAAAGCCGCACGAGCAGCATTGGTAGAGTAGAATGCCGAAGCAACCGCCATTTCGGCACTGCGCACATCGGGACGGAGTGACAATAGCTCCACAGGAACACCCACATTCAGTTTTTCCGATAACTGTGCATTGGTGAAAGTACCACGTTCTATTTTTCCAGGAACATTGCCCATCAAAACCGAAAGCGTATTTTCTATTTCATTGATTTGCTGTTTCAGCTCCAACACAGATGTTTGCACACTCATATAGTTGGCCTCTGCCTGAGCTATGGCAGCTGCATTGGTCATACCCGCTTCTTTCATCAATCGCATTGTTTTCACGCTTGCTTCCCAAGCTGTGGCTGTTTCTTGCGATATGCGATACTGCTCATCGAGCATCAATAGGGTATAATATAGATTGGCTACGTTGGCTATGAGCGATGATGTTACTGCTTGTTTGTATTCCAAACTTTGCAGATATACACTTTTTGCTCTATTTTTGGCATTGGTGAGTTTGCCAAAAATATCTATTTCCCACGATGCTGAAGCCACTCCTGTGTAAGTCCACGAAGCTTTAGAGTGATCGAAGCTGCTCACGCCTCCTTGCGGAGTGAGCATAAAAGATGGAAGATAAGCAAGGCGTGCCGATGACAATGATGCTTTGGCTTCTTCAATCTTCCACGATGCCGACTGTAAATCGGTATTTCCTTCGAGTGCTTGCTCTATCAGCATTTGCAATGAAGGGTCGGTAAACAATTCGCGCCACGAGAGGGTAGCGATGGTAGCAGAATCGTTGGTCATCACATTCTGTCCATACAGATTTTCGGGCACCTCGGTCACCGGTTCGTATTTGGTGTAGATGCCGCAACTGCTCAACAAAAGTGTCGTTGCACCCAATAATATGATTTTAGTTTTCATTCTTATGAAATTATTCTATTCGGTTATTTATTTATCTAAACTTATAAGTTCAAAATAGGGCTATTCAAAGTCGTTTCAACAATAGTTAATAGTTTGCAACTCAATTATTAATGTTTATAGAGATAACTGTAAACAACTATCTTGCACACTGTTAATAGTTCATCTCCACCTGATAATGTCTTTGTTTACTCTAATTTATCCCTTGTTTGCGGAATAGATTGTTACTTCTCTTTTTTGCTATCAGAAATTTCCTGTTTGCTAATCTTTTTCTCTTCTTCTATTTGCCAATCGCGGCGTTCTTCGTGGCGCACAGGACGCAACTTTTCTTGTAGCCATTGGAAAGTAACGAATAAAGAGGGCACGATGAAAAGAAGTGCCAATGTACCGATAGCCATACCTCCTACGGCACCTGTTCCGAGCGATCGATTACCGTTGGCTCCTACACCCGACGCAACCATCAATGGTAGCAAACCGAAAATCATAGTCAGGGCGGTCATCAAGATGGGACGGAAACGTGCTTTGGCTGCACTTACGGCTGCCGCTACAATACCCATTCCTGCTTTGCGACGTTCCGAGGCGTATTCTGTCAAGAGAATAGCCGTTTTTGCAAGCAAACCAATCAGCATAATAAGAGCTGTTTGCAAGTAAATGTTGTTTTCTTGTCCAAACAAGCGCGCGAAGAGGAAAGTACCCATAAGCCCTACGGGGACTGCAAGAATGATGGCAAATGGAACGATAAAGCTTTCGTAAAGTGCGCTCAATACCAAGTAAATCATCAAAATACAGATTGCGAATATGATGACGGTAGTACCTTCTTGTTGGCTCTCTTCACGTGTGATACCACCAAAGTCGTAACCAAAACCTCTTGGCAAGGCAGTTGCGGCAGTTTCACGCACGGCATTGATAGCATCTCCAGTGCTGTATCCATCGGCGGGCATCGCATTCACCGCAATCGAGTTGTACATATTGAATCGGCTCAATGCCTCTGCGCCGTATGTGCGAGTCAATGTCACGAATTGGCTCAAAGGTGCCATCTCTCCATTTGCCATTCGTACATACGAGTGGTCGAGTGAATTTTCATCCATACGATACTTCGGATCGGCTTGCAACATCACGCGATATACTTTTGAGAAACGATTGATATTTGAAACGTATTGTCCACCATAATATCCCGAAAGTGTGTTCAAAACAGCGTCGGGAGTGATGCCGGCACGTTTACATTTAGCAGCATCTACATCTACAATCCATTGTGGGTAGCGCACGTCGAACGATGAGTAAGCCATCGCTATTTCGGGGCGTGCGTTTAATGCGCCAAGATATTTTTGCGTAGTGGCATAAAACTCATTAATGTCTCCGCCCATACGATCTTGGATTTGCAGGTCGAGTGCATTACCCATACCGTAGCCTGGAATCATACCTGGCGAGATAGCGAATATCTGCGCATCTTTAATATCGGCTGTGCGTGCATATATCTGTTGAATCACATTTTGCACGTGATCCTCTTTTGAAGTACGCTCATCCCACGGTTTCAGTTTCATAATAAGTGTGCCAAAAGAGCTACCTTGTCCGGCAAGCAAACCATAGCCTGCCACCTTTTGAAGTAGTTTTTTTTGAGGTACATCCATCAATCGCTCTTCAATTCGCTCTACTATTTCGGTTGTGGTTTTTAACGAACTACCAGGGGCGGTGCTGATATTTACAAATATCACTCCTTGATCTTCATCGGGCACCAACCCACTTTTGGTGGTGCTCATAAAAAACACAAGCAATGCGGCCGAGCAAACAAGTAATGACCACGTGAGCCAAGGCTTTTTAATGAATAGCATCACTACATTCTTATATTTATCTACCACGATAGATAGCCCAGCGTTGAACGATTTACGGAAACGAGCGGCGAAATTCTCTTTCACGCTTCCGTCTTCATTGATATAAGGGCGGAGCAACAAAGCACAAAGAGCTGGACTTAGTGTAAGCGCATTCAGAGTAGAGATAGCCACTGCCACCGCCATTGTGATACCAAATTGAGTATAGAATGTACCAGATACTCCACCCATAAAAGAAACAGGGATGAATACCGCCATAAACACAATTGTGGTTGTGATAATTGCATTGCTGATGCCTTTCATCGCATCAATACTTGCCATATAAGAAGAGCGATAGCCCACATCGAAACGAGCTTGTACGGCCTCGACGACGACAATGGCATCGTCTACCACCGTACCAATCACCAGTACCAGTGCGAAAAGAGTAATCAAGTTTAAACTGAAACCAGCCACCGCCATAAAGGCAAACGTCCCGATGAGTGATACAAAAATACTCACCAATGGGATAATGGTAGAACGAATATCTTGCAAGAATATATACACTACCAAAATAACCAATAAAATAGCTTCAATAAGTGTGATAACCACCTTGTGGATAGAAGCAAATAAAAAGTCGTTTGAACTCATCACTTGTGTTATCTCTATACCTTTGGGGAGGTCTTTGCGTGCTTCGTCCAAGAATTTATCAATCTGCTGATTTACCGCTGTTGCATTCGAACCTGCTGTTTGAAAAATCATACACGAAATACCATTGTGAGCGTCAAGCCCTCCTTTGAAGGCATAAGAGTCGCGTCCCAGTTCAATGTCGGCTATTTCTTTTAGTTTCAACACCTCGCCATCTTCGGTAGAGCGAATGACAATTTCGCCAAACTCTTCGGGTGTTTGCATACGTCCTTTATACTTCATCGTATATTGGTTCGTTTCATCCGAATTTTCGCCGAATGAACCTGTGGCAGCTTCTATATTTTGTTCGGCAAGTGCAATGGTCACATCCGATGGTATTAGTTTGTATTGTGCCATCACGTCGGGTTTCAGCCACACACGCATACTATAATCAGCTCCCAAAACCATCATATCACCCACACCAGAGATACGAAGAATCTCAGGCATCAAGTTGATGTTGATATAGTTAGAAAGAAAAGCTTCGTCGTAAGAGTCATCTGGACTGTTCACGTTGAACATCTGCAAAATACTTGTCTGACGCTTTGAGGTAGTAACACCCACTTGGGTCACTTCGGCAGGAAGCGAACCTGTAGCTCTTGATACCCGATTTTGCACGTTGACTGCCGCCATATCAGGATCGGAGCCTTGCTTAAAGTAGACGGTAATGCTTGCTGTTCCCGAGTTGGTAGCCGACGAGGTCATATAAGTCATATCTTCTACACCATTTATTGCCTCTTCCAGCGGTGCAACCACACTTTTCTGCAATGTTTCGGCACTTGCACCAAAATAGGTAGCATTCACCATAATGGTAGGTGGCGCAATATCAGGATACTGCTCTACGGGAAGTGTGAATAAGCCGATGATGCCTAAAATAACGATTGTGATAGATATAACGGCCGAAAATACCGGTCGTTCAATAAAGGTTCTTAAGTTCATAATTGCTCCTCCTTAATTAATTCGTTTTTGCTTTGATAGGAGTACCTTCGCGCAAAACACCTACACCTTCGGTCACTATTACATCACCTACATTCAATCCGTTATTTACAATATATTCTGCTCCTCCATTGGCACGAGTCACTTCGATAGGAGAGGAGTGGGTTTTGCCATCTACTATTTTATAAACAAATACTTTATCTTGGATTTCAAAAGTAGCAGTGCGTGGTATTACGATGCAGTTGTTTACCGTTACAGGCAGAACGATATTTCCAGAACCACCACTTTGCAACAAACCATTTGGATTGGGAAACATTGCACGCAACGTCACTGTACCCGTGCTGCGGTCAATCATCCCACTGATAGCCTCTATTTTGCCTGGAGTTTCGTAGGCAGATTTGTCATTCAATATCAATTCTATTTCGGGCATTTCGGCCAGTGCTTTATCTTTCGAGCCAAAGCGACGCGTCAAATCCAACAATTGGTTTTCGGTCATCGAGAAGTAAACGTACATTGTCGAATTATCAGAAACCGAGGTAAGCGGTTTGGGTATTGAAGGACTTACCAATGCGCCAACACGATATGGCAATACGCCAATCACACCATTTACTGGGCTTTTCACTTCGGTGTACGATACGTTATTGGCCGCATTTACACGTTGTGCTTCGGCTTGTGCCAATTGTGCTTTGGCAGTCAACAGATTGTTGTTGGCAGTTTGTAGCTCGTAGTTAGAAATCACATTTTCATTAAAAAGAGCTTGTTTGCTATCAAATGCCAACTGAGCAGTAGCCACACTTGCTTTTCCTACCTCCACGTTCGCTTCTGCGGTGCGTAGTGCAGCCAAATAAGGCACTTGGTCGATAACAAAAAGGAGTTGACCCTTTCGCACGGTCTCGCCTTCATTTACGCAAAGCTTTGTCAATGTACCCGATATTTGTGGGTAAATGTCTACGTCTTGTTGTCCGCGTATTGTGGCCGAATAGGATGTGTTCAACTCTCTATCTGCCGTAGATACCGCCATCGTTTCATACTCTTGTACTTGTTGTTGTTGAATCGGAGCTTGTCCGCAAGCAGCTACAACAATGCTGCTAACTAAAACCCAAAAAGGTTTTGTTATTCTTCTGAAGTTCATAATTATACAATCTTTTTAAACTAATTACCAGCTGCAAAATTAGCTGCTTTATATAATAAGGAGTATTTCATTACGAGTTCTGTTTTGTTCATTTTAAGAACAAAAATGATGTTCGCAATGAAATAATGCCATATCTTTGCAACTTATGCTATAAAAGATAGAATGAAATATCAAGAGGGAAATAAGATGGAGTCGTTTATTGTAGATAGTGGTAATCTTTGTGAATACCACCAAAAACTTACAAAACTTGATTATGGAATGTTAATGTTTTGTGAATCGGGAGAAGCACTAATCACGATTGATTTGAAAGAGTATCACATTGTTCAGAATACGAATATCTTTATATTTCCCACTACTATTATATCGGTAGATAGTGCAAGTGATGACTTTAAAGTAGACTATTTTATGTATTCGTTAGAGATGTTTCAGAAAGCTTGTTTTAGGTTGGAACCAGCTTTCGTTCACTTCATTTGCGATAATCCTTGCTACAACCATAAAGATGAAAGTAATGTCAAATCATTGAAGAGATTGATTCGTGCATCGGCAAATGTTTACTTAGACAAAGAAAACCGTTTTCGAGATGAAATAGCACAAAATCTATTGCAAATATTTTTTTTGGATACTTACGATAAAGTGCAGCGGCATTTTACGCCCGAACAAATAAATGGTAGCAATCGGAAAGAAGAAATATTCAAAAAATTTATGGAGTTGGTGAATGATAATTGTGCTCAACAACGTGATGTGGCTTGGTATGCATCGGCACTTTGCATATCAACTCGCTATTTAGCCACGGTGGTGCGTGATATTAGCTGCGACAATACAGCCAAAGGTTTTATTGACGATTATTTGGTGTTGGAACTAAAAGTGGCTCTTCAAACCACCAATCTATCAATCAAAGAAATTGCCGATCGATTTAACTTTCCTGACCAATCCTTTTTAGGACGCTATTTTAAAAAGCATACAGGATTGTCGCCCACTGAATATCGTCAGCAGCGACAATCGTAAGCTTTGTTGCGTTATAATTTCTCTTTCAAAAACTGTCCTGTATAACTTTCGGGATGAGTTGTAATTTCCTCGGGGGTTCCTGTGGCTATCAGATAACCACCCTTGTCACCTCCTTCAGGTCCCAAGTCTATCACATAATCGGCACATTTTATCATATCCATATTGTGCTCTATAATTACAATGGTATGACCACGTTTAATCAAAGCGTCAAAAGCATCGAGCAGTTTACGAATATCGTGGAAGTGAAGTCCTGTTGTTGGCTCATCAAATATAAATAGGGTCGGGTCGGCCTTCTCTTGACTTAAATAGAAAGCTAACTTCACACGCTGGTTTTCTCCTCCCGACAATGTGGACGATGATTGGCCTAACTTGATGTAGCCTAATCCAACATCTTGTAATGGTTGCAACTTTTTTACAATCTTTTTTTGAGTATATTTAGTGAAAAACTCAATTGCTTGATTTACGGTCATCTCTAATACATCGAAAATGTTCTTATCGTGAAACTTCACTTCAAGTGTATCCGATTTGAAGCGTTTACCGTGACACGATTCACATTCCAATACCAAATCGGCCATAAACTGCATTTCAACAGTCACCGTTCCATCGCCTTTACACTCTTCACAGCGTCCACCCTCGCTATTGAAACTGAAATGGCCCGCCGTGTAGCCCATTTGCTTGGCAAGTGGTTGTTCTGCAAATAGTTTCCGAATCTCATCGTAGGCTTTTATGTAAGTTACTGGATTGGAACGCGATGATTTGCCAATGGGGTTCTGATCGATAAACTCTACATTTCTCAAATTGCGCAAATCACCACTAATAGAGGTGTGTTCTCCTGGCCGATCGCTACATTCATCTAATTCTCGCTTTAATGCTCGGTAAAACACATCACGCACCAATGTACTTTTGCCCGAACCAGATACACCTGTGACAACTGTCATAATGTTGAGTGGGAAACGAACATCTATGCCTTTCAGGTTATTTTCTCTTGCTCCTTTTATTTCAATGTAATTGTTCCACGATCGGCGATGCTCAGGGACAGGGATTATCTCTTCTTCGAGCAAATATCGCACAGTGTGGCTATCTGTTCCTTTTTGCAAATCTTGCATATCGCCTTCATAAACCACATTGCCGCCCAATCGTCCTGCGTTGGGACCAATGTCGATAATGTAGTCGGCTGCACGGATAATCTCCTCGTCGTGCTCCACCACCACTACGGTGTTGCCCAGTTGTTGAAGCTGTCGCAACACGTGAATCAAACGATCGGTGTCGCGACTATGAAGTCCGATGCTTGGCTCATCTAAAATGTAAAGACTACCTACCAAACTGCTGCCCAATGAGGTAGCAAGATTGATGCGTTGGCTCTCGCCGCCCGACAGGGAGTTGCTCAACCGATTGAGTGTTAGATAGCCTAAACCTACATCTATCAAGAAGCGAATGCGGCTATTTATTTCCAAAAGAATGCGACGAGCTACATCGGCATCGTGTTCGCTCAGTTGCAGATTGTCGAAAAAAGACTTTAATTCTATCATTGGCAAATCTACCAATTGTGAGATGCTTTTTCCACCTACTTTCACATAACTTGCTTCGAGTTTTAAGCGTGTGCCTTGGCATTTGGGGCAAATGGTTTTTCCTCGATAGCGAGCCAGCATTACACGATATTGAATTTTGTATTGGTTTTCTTCGAGCATCTTAAAGAATGCGTTGATTCCCTCAAAATAAGGAGTACCGTCCCAAAGCATTCTTTTTTGTTCGTCGGTCAATTCAAAGTAGGGGGTGAAGATTGGGAAGCCTGCTCTTTCGGCTCCACGTATTACCATATCTTTCCATTCGCCCATCTTCTCGCCACGCCAGCACACCACCGCCCCGTCATACAATGATAAAGAGCGATTGGGGACTACCAAATGTTCGTCTATCCCTACCACCTTGCCAAAACCTTCGCATTGTGGACACGCACCGATGGGTGAGTTGAATGAAAACATTTGGTCTGAAGGCTCTTCAAACTTAATGCCATCAGCTTCAAACTTTGTGCTAAAGGTATGAACCTCTGTTTTATCGCTTGATAGATAAAAACGCAACAGACACGAACCATCTCCTTCGTACATTGCTGTCTCGGCAGAATCCGTCAAACGGCTGATAGCGTCTTTTGAATTGGCCACGGTCAAGCGGTCTACAAGCAGATAAACCACATCGTTGGGTTTTGCTTTATATTCATCAATCCGAATCATCTGGCCGTTCACCTCCAAACGATTGAACCCTTGCTTCATATCTATATCTAATTGCTCCTCGAGGGTTCTTCCTTCACGAAGCATAATGGGAGACAATACCGTATATCGAGTTCCTTCGGAATAGGAAAGCATACAATTCACAATGTCCTCAATGGAGTGTTTTTTTACCTCTCCACCACTTATGGGGCTGAATGTTTTGCCTACTCTTGCAAACAAAAGACGCAGATATTCATAAATCTCGGTGGAAGTGCCTACGGTGGAACGTGGATTTCTACTGGTCACCTTTTGCTCTATGGCGATGGCTGGTGGTATGCCTTTGATAAAATCGCATTCAGGCTTGCTCATTCGTCCCAAAAACTGACGCGCATAGCTACTCAGGCTTTCCACATAGCGACGTTGCCCTTCGGCATAGAGCGTGTCGAAAGCTAAAGACGATTTTCCAGAACCCGAAAGCCCTGTAATCACCACCAATTTATTGCGTGGTATATCAACATCAATATTTTTAAGATTGTTTACTTTGGCTCCTTTGATGGAGATATATTTATTGTCAGACATATACAATTCCTTTCTGAAAATTTAGATAATTCGCAAAGTTAACCACTTTATTCGGGATATGATAAGGGTCTTTCTCTTTTCTCTAAGAGTTGCTTTAATGTTTAGTTTTCAATAACATTTTATAGCATTTCATTTATGCACTCTGCAAAGATATTCTTGTAAGTTTGCAAATTGAAATAAAAACACAACTGATGAAAGAACATTTATTGAGTAAGATAGAACAATCGACCATTGCGACTAACAAGAAAAAGTACAACTCTTTTTTTGATGAATCAGTAAAGGCTTATTTGATTTTGCAGATAAAGTTTTTGGCAATGTGTATTTTGTCTTTAGGGCTTGCCTATCCGTGGGCATTGTGTATGAAGCTTCGGGCTAAATATCATCATACGGTGGTTTGCGGTAAAAGGCTACGCTTTATTGGTAATCCGATGGATTTGGCACATCACTGGCTTTGGTGGTGGTTTTTATGTGTTATCACTTTGGGTATATATTCGCTGTTTCTTCACGTGAGAATGGAAAAATGGACAATTGCAAATGTGATATTTGAAGAGGTGGCATAAAACAAAAAAAAACGGCACTGTGTGATTTTCTCATCAGTGCCGTTTTTTTTATGGATAATAGGAACTATTTCTTCACGTCTGTTTTAGATAATCTCATTGCACAGAAGTTTGGACCACACATTGTGCAGAAGTCACCCTCTTTTTTTGCGCCATTAGCATAATAGTATTCGCGAGCACGCTCTGGGTCGAGTGCCAAATTGAATTGATCTTCCCAGCGGAAATCGAAACGAGCTTTACTCATAGCATCATCGCGCACTTGTGCTCCTGGAAATCCTTTTGCTAAATCGGCAGCGTGAGCAGCTATTTTGTAGGTGATAACCCCAGCACGTACATCGTCTTTATTGGGCAGTCCGAGATGCTCTTTGGGAGTGACATAGCAAAGCATTGCTGTGCCCAGCCATCCTATTTGTGCTGCGCCAATGGCCGAAGTGATGTGATCGTAGCCTGGAGCTATGTCGGTAGTCAAAGGGCCGAGCGTATAGAAAGGTGCTTGATGACAAAGCTCTATCTGCTTGCGCATATTTTCCGATATTTTATTCATTGGCACGTGTCCTGGTCCTTCAATCATTACCTGCACATCGTATTCCCACGCTTTCAGTGTCAGTTCGCCAAGCGTGGCAAGTTCTAAGAATTGCGATTCATCGTTGGCATCGTAGATAGAACCCGGGCGAAGTCCGTCGCCCAATGACACAGCCACGTCGTATGCGGCAAGAATATGGCATATTTCATCGAAGTGAGTATAAAGGAAATTGTCGGCATTGTGTATTTCGCACCACTTGGTCAAAATAGCACCACCGCGCGATACGATACCTGTTTTACGGGTTTTTACCAGCTCAGCATGTTCTTTGCGTACTCCAGCGTGAATGGTAAAATAGTCAACTCCTTGCTCGCATTGCTCAATCAAGGTATCACGATAAATCTCCCACGACAAATCGGCAATCACACCGTTCACCTTTTCTAAAGCTTGGTAGATAGGCACAGTGCCCACAGGTACGGGTGAGTTGCGAAGAATCCATTCACGTGTTTGGTGGATGTTGTTACCTGTCGATAAGTCCATTATGGTATCACCGCCCCATTTGCAGCTCCAAATGGCTTTTTCCACCTCTTCTTCGATACCCGATGAAAGTGCAGAATTACCTATATTAGTGTTTATTTTCACACAAAACTCACGACCGATAATCATTGGTTCAGCTTCGGGGTGATTGCGATTGGCTGGAATAATAGCACGACCTTCAGCAATCTCTTTGCGCACAAATTCGGGAGTGATGTGGCTTTCGATACCCAATGCAGCGTTGTTCATATTCTCACGAATTGATACATATTCCATTTCGGGCGTGATAATTCCTTGTTTGGCATAGTGCATTTGTGTAATACAGTCTCCTTTGCGCTCTTTTGTCCATTCGGCTCTCAGCTTAGGTAGCCCTTTTTCCAAATCGATTTCGATAGTAGGATCGCTATAAGGCCCGCTTGTGTCGTATATGAATACGGGTGCATTGCCACCACACAGTTTTATCTTGCGCATACCCACTTGCAATGGATAGATTTTACCAGGCATATATACTTTCTCGGAAGCTGGATATTCAATTCTAAAATTTTCCATACATTATTTGTTATTATCGAGTTTATAAAAATGATGCACAGGCCCGTGACCAGCACCTATGCTATAATAGCTACCCGCTACTATAGCAGCGGATATGTATTTTTTTGCTAATTGCACGGCATCAACCATCGAATAAGATTGAGCTAAATAGGCAGCAATGGCAGACGAAAGCGTGCAACCTGTGCCGTGCGTGTTGTTGGTTTCTACTTTTTCGGAGTAAAACTCTGTTAGCTTTCCGGTTGTGGCATCGTAAAGCACATCGCAAAGTTCGTGTTTGGCAATCAAATGTCCGCCTTTGACTAAAACCGACACTTTATTGTCGAACGATAGCTGCTGAGCAACCTGTTTCATCTCTTCGATGGTGCTTACCGTTTTACCAGCCAATGCTTCCGCTTCGGGTAGGTTGGGAGTGATAAGGCTACTGATAGGTATGAGTAGTGCTTTCAGCGCATCGAGTGCATCGTTGCGGAAAAGTGAATCTCCCGAAGTAGCTACCATTACGGGGTCGAGCACGATGTTGGGAGCTTGCAATTTACGAAGCGCATCGCTCACACACGTTATGATTTCGGTTGAGTGAAGCATCCCGATTTTTACCGCATCAACACCTATATCGGTGATGACCGATGTGATTTGAGAAGCTACAACAGATGCTGGAAGTGGATATACATCTTGTACTCCCAACGTGTTTTGCGAGGTGATAGCCGTGATTGCTGTCATCGCATAAGCTCCATTCGCCGAGATACTTTTTATATCGGCCTGAATACCTGCACCACCACCAGAGTCGCTTCCGGCGATGGATAATACACGATTGTATTTCATCGGTTGATTTTTGATTGACTGATTTTATTTAATAATTCTTGTGTACTCTCCTGAGGGTTGGCTGCCGATACAATGGCCGAAACCACGGCTATACCATCTATGCCTGTACTCATTACATCCGTTGTGTTGGCTAAGTTGATGCCACCAATAGCTACCGAAGGATGACGTGACAGCTCAACGACTTTTTTTGCACCTTCTATGCCAAAAGGGGTTTTAATATCATTTTTGGTTGTCGTGCTAAAAATGGGTGAGATACCTATATAGTCTACATCAAGTAAATTGGCAGCCTGGGCTTCTTCGATAGTTTCTATCGATAAACCGATAATTTTATCATCGCCCATCAACTTGCGTGCAAGTTGATAAGGCATATCATTTTGACCAATGTGTACACCAGCTGCGTCTACTGCCAGTGCCACATCTATGCGATCGTTAATAATAAGAGGTATATTGTAGGTGTCAAGAATCTGTTTCAACTGTTGTGCTATCAAAATAAACTCTCCTGTATCGCAATCTTTCTCACGCAATTGTACACATGTCACCCCGCCTTGCGCGGCTTGCTCTACAATGTTGCAAATATCTCGTCCGTGTGTGAGGGTTCGATCGGTGACAAGATATAAAGATAAATCAAGTTGCTTTTTGCTCATAGTATTCAAATTCTTGCGATGGTTTTATCATCGAAATTGAAAAGTTCGTCGAGGAAATTGACTTGCAGCGAACCGTTTCCTTTTGAATATTGAGCGGCAAGTTGCCCTGCGATGCCCATTATTAGCATCGCGTTGGTAGCAGCTTCGAGCATATTGGGATTGACTGCCGCAAATGCGCCAACAATTGCGCTCGAAGTACATCCCATCCCTGTGACACGAGCCATCATTGTAGAGCCGAAAGGTATGCTGTTGACTTGTGTTCCATCGGTGATGTAGTCTGTTTCTCCACTAATCACAACCACCGCTTTTGTGCGTAAAGCCAATGCTTTAGCTGCATCCAAAGCAGCGTCGGAAGATGCGGTACTATCCACTCCTTTTGTTTCGGTTTGATTATCATTGAGTGCCATTATTTCTGAAGCATTGCCACGGATAATAGATGGGGTACAAGTGTCTATGATTTTATTACAAGCAATGGTGCGAAAATCGGTAGCACCAGCACCTACTGGGTCGAATATGATAGGTATCTTTTTAATCAAAGCAGCTTCTCCAGCTTTAATCATCGACTCCATCCACGATACGCTAATAGTACCGATGTTCAACACCAAGCTGGATGAAATTGAGACCATCTGATCTACTTCCTCAATTGCTTGTGCCATCACGGGTGATGCGCCAACTGCAAGAAGTGCATTGGCGGTAGGGTTCATCGCAACATAATTGGTGATATTGTGTATCAAAGGAGCTTTTGAGCGAATCAAAGCCAAATCGCTCAACATTTTTGTAGCTTGAGCAGCATTTTGAGTATCCATATCAGTTTATATTTATGCGTAGATACACGTAATATTAACTAATAATCTTCATTGGATAAACTGCTGCAAATGAAGACATTGTTGTTATATACCGTTTCCCTACGCTGTTATTACACATTTCAGGTTCTTGGGGTATGATCTCAGCATTCTAATATAATTGCACCCCCAACAGTGTGTACAAAAGTACGTATTAATTTTGGAACAATAATGTAAATGAGGTTTTTTCTGAGAATGAGGTTTGCCCAAGTGTTTCATTAACAGAATCAATGTTTGTAAAACATAAACATCTGTCATATCAACTGTTCATAGATGATTTCTAAACTGTTCACAGTCTACACTTCACTTATTTACATCTGCCAATGAGCCTATATACAGTCACTTGGCAATTGCTTTGCTCATCTTTTCTACAATTTTAGGACCGTCAAATATAAAGGCCGAATAAATCTGTATCAGGTCTGCGCCTGCTTTTATCATATCAACAGCATCTTGCACCGACATAATGCCGCCTGCGCCAATTATAATAAATTCTCCTTTTACATTTTCTCCTAAAAACTGCACTATCTTTTTCGATTTATCTCCGATACCTTTGCCACTTACTCCACCCGTGCCTATTTTGTTGCTTTCGGTTTTACTCAAACAAATCAGATTGCTTCTATCCATTGTTGGTCCAGTGGCTATAAAGCCATTGGCTTGATATTTGCGTGCCATCATAATCACACTCAGCAAACCATCTTGCTGAATGTCGGCAGGAAGTTTTATAATAATGTTTTTCTCGCTCGATTTTTCTTTACGAATTTCTGTCAATGTTTTCAGCACCCTTTCAAAATCAGCACCTTCTATACTTCCCCAATTGATTGTGAAATAATCGACGTAATCGTATAATTTGTTGAAGACAAGTGCGAAGTCATCAATTATGGCTTGTCCGGTCGAGGTTGAATCGCGATTTATATTTGCACCTAAACGATAAGAACGATTGAGATGCTTTTTTACTCTTTCGAGCACAATATCTACTCCAGGATTATTGAACCCTGTGCGTGAAATCAGCGATTCGTCTTTGATTAATCGAAAAATACGTGGCTTCGGATTGCCGCTTTGAGGGCTGGGAGTAACAGTTCCTATTTCAATAAAACCAAATCCAAAATCGGACAATTCATCAAATGCTTTTGCTTCTTTATCGAAACCTGCTGCAAGCCCCACACGGCTCGAAAGCATCATCTCTTTAATCATAAAAGGACAGCACACTTTGCTATTCTGTTTTATGAAACTACGCATTGGCGAAATATGCCTGTAAGCACTCAGCCCAGTAAACAATATATCGTGAACGTTTTCGGGATCAATGCGAAACAATAATGGGCGTATGATGGAATTGTACATAACCAACTGATTTAGAATTAAGACGTTTTTTTAAAAGAAACAATCTGATGTGGTTATGGTTTTATCGAAGATGATAAAGATGCTATAATTGAAACATTAAGAGGTGTAAACTACAATGCAATGAAAGTAGGAAGAGATAATGTAAAATAGAAGAGTGTGAAAACTTGTGAGCCGCTAATCAGACTTGAACTGACGACCTACGCGTTACGAATGCGTTGCTCTACCAACTGAGCTATAGCGGCGATAGATTTTATTGGTTTGCAAAATTAAAGCTTTATTTTGAATTAAAAACAAAAATATGTGTTTTTTCGACTAAAAACAAGTTTTAAATTATGAATTACATTCTTGTTTTATGTCAAATACCGATGATAAAGGAGGTTTGGTTAGATTAGCTAAGGCTAAAGCTTCGTTTACCTATATTAACATTATATTGTTTTTTAGTTGTATATGTTGCTTTGTTGGGGTTTTATAGTTGAATAATATGTGATATATGTCAATAATCCATTAAAGGTAATTTGCATTTGAACAAAATGCCCCATATCTTTGTACTACAATTGTATCTTTTCGATATTTAAACATATTTTTCTAACTAAATCCTATTAAATTATGCGTTCTGTTTTTAAGTTATTTGCAGTGGGAGTAAGTTTTCTCTCTATAATGGTCTCTTGTTCGGAGAAAGACCTGTATGTAGAAGAAGAAAAAGAGTATATTCCCGAAGTAGAAGTTGATTATGAAACGGTCAATCCATCTACTTTTTTATCTGTTCCTGTAAAAGAAGGTTTTGTGACACAAGTAGTGCAAAATGGTGAAGTAGTTTTTCAGACAAAGGAAGCTACTGTTCTGGAAGTTTCCAAAAATCAATTTTCTGCATTTACCAGAGCTGATGAGAATTATCGCATAGAATATGTTCCCGCCGATGCTGAGCAACTTTCTGAGTTTACCACCAGTGCGTGGCAGTGTTATAAAACAATTCTTTTTGAAGATTTGCTTTTGGGATCAGACTATGATTATAATGATTTGATTATTCATACTCGTCAATCTATTAGTGGAAACCAAGTGAAGATTTATGCAAAAGGCATTGCAATGGGTGGTGAACTGAAAATTACTTTAGGGGCAAAACTCTATGTAATTGATGCTGCTAAAAATATTATTGATGACGATGAGTTTGTATTTACTACGGATGCGAAAAAAGATTTCTTTGGTGAAGAAGATAAGACTTTGTTTATCAATACTACGGTAGAGCCTAAAGATTTCACCTTATCGGAAATGTATAATTTGGAGCCGATTGGTATTTCAACTAATGGCAAAAAATACATTAGCTACAAAGAAGATGGAAGTGGTTTCTTACCCAAAGATATGTCGGGAAAAACGTGTGTGATTAATTGGTATATTATATCCGAAAAATATCCTGATAACAAGTTGTATGCAGTACCTCCAATTGATAACGACGAATCAATTAACTGGGTGACAGAGAAAGGTTATCCTTATGGGTTGGTAATTACCAAGATACGTGATCAGAAAGAATTATTCTATATTCAAAATGAAGGATTGTATGCTGGCTATAATTGGATAAACTTCCCCAAAGAACGAGTACATATAGAAGATGTGTTTGTTGGGTTTAAAGCTTGGTTGGAAGGCGGTGTTGCACCAAATTGGAACAAACCCGTAGAAGGTAAATATGTAGATGCTATCAACACAGGAGTGGGAGAGACCACAACTGTAAGATGCTTATATGACATTGGACAACATACCTCAGGATGGAATAAAGGAAAGAGTCCACAATTGAAAAATTTGGGATCAAACTAAAATCGTCTTAAATTTATATTTAGTAATTAGAGCAAGAGAGGGTGTATATGGCTACATCCTCTCTTTTAATAATGTTGTATATCTATAGAATAGATTATGCTCTTTTTGCTTTTTCCCACGAACCGCTGTTACCTTTTCTTTTACTGAGGTAAGAAAAACCTTTGATGACATTGATGTTCATAAACAAAAAATAATAAGGAATAAATAAGAGTTTGTTTTTTATTTTCTTTGTCGATAAATAATATCCCCAATACCCCAATAAATAAAATAAGATTTGCAACGCTAATACTACTGTGTAAAATAAGCTATGATTTAAAATCACAATAAGAATATTGATAGGTACAAGTGCAAACAAAAAGATAGGGGTGATAGACCAACGCAAAACTCGATGCGAAACATATTGGAATGATAATATACCATACTTAAATGGATTTAATAACGGTCTCAATCGCCAAACAGATTGCAATCCTCCAGCCGCAATGCGCACTTTCCTTTTTTCTTCTTCCACCATATCGGCCGAACCACTTTCGATGGCATACGCATTGGAGCAATAAGCAATGGTGTAACCACTCATAGCGATACGCAATGATAAAATAAAATCGTCCAACAAAGTATCGGTAGGCATCGTCTCAAAAAGGCTCTTGCGTATTGCAAATAACTCACCTGCTGCGCCAACAGCCGAATAAAGCTCTGAATCAAGTTTCTTTAATGTCGACTCATATTTCCAATAAATACCTTCTCCGCCAGTTGCGGCATCGCTCTTATCTTGTATGGCAATTCTTTTTTCTCCTGCAACACATCCAACTTTTGGATTGTTAAACTCAGCTACAATTTCACTAATTGCCTCTTTGTTTATCATCGTGTTGGCATCTGTATATACTATAATAGGTGTTTCAATAAACTGCATTCCTCTATTGATAGCAGCCGTTTTTCCACGCCGTTCGGGGCTAAACAATACACGGGTGTCGTCCTTCCATTTTGTTTGTAGCCTGTTGTTTGTTCCATCATTGCTTCCATCTGTTACCCACACGATATGCAACAACTCTTTGGGATAATCCAGTGCAAGTGAATTTTGCATTTTCTCATCAACCACGTCTTCTTCATTGAATGCGGTAATGAATAAGGTTACCTCAGGCATTTGTGCTGGGTATATCGTCTTATTTGCATTCCCGAAGATGCGTTTGATTTTAACCATCAGATACAACACTATGCCATATCCGATATAAGTATAAAATACGATAAATAAAAATATCCAAAAAATAATTTCAATCCAAATTGTTTTCATTATTCAATCGTGCTAATAGGTTAGTTTTTTCTTCCGAATCTTTGAGTTTTGCTACAAAATATACAGCATCTCGCTTTAACGATTCATTGGTTTTATTATTCTCGTAAAGCGTAGTGAAATGCTCGGCACGCTCCAGTAAGTACCTTCTACAATCGACATTGACTGTAATGCCATCTTTGAAATCTGCGTATGAAAATCCAGTTATTGCATAATTGGTATCAATGGATTTAATGTTTACCGTCTTTATTCCATTGATATTGACAGTTGTTGAAGGGTAATAAAAGTAAGTTTTAGAGGGCAATGAGACAGATACCTTCAACGTGCTATCATTTACCAGCTCAATCTTCGGGCTACCACCGTGAATCCTATAATAATTATATTCATAATACTCTTCTTGCGATGTGAACCAAACAGAGTCATCTCCATCCTTACCATAATTATCGTTTATCCACGATAGAAAATCCCACCAATCATTATCTGTGCCGTGTACTCCAATACAAATAGCTTGCCTTAATTCAGGCAAATACCGATTGTTATTTTGTATTTGGGTTTTAAAATAATCGGGCGAATCATTGAAAGAACGTGTAAATACTTGCTTCTCTAAATCATCAGTCACCTGAAAAGGATATAAATCAGAGCTATAATTTCCTTGAGAAGTCATAGTCTGTATATCTGTGAAATTGAATGCCGCTTCAATATAAGTCTTGTTTCCATTTGGCTCTGCCAAGGTTTTACATCCCCGTCCATTTAGATGTCCTATTATTTCGTTTTGAGCAATTGAATAATGGTTAATCAACATATTTGTATTATATACATCTTCTGCCATTACATCGTGAAAAGCGATTCCAATATCATAGTTTAACAACTCCTTTACACTACGCCAGTCCAATCCACTTTGCATATAAAAACGTGAATAATGTTCTTGAAAACCAGGATTCACATTTGCTTCTCTATTCATCCAGCTTTCTTCTGGGGCAAGAGTTGTAGTAAAAGAAAAACGAACTTCATTTCCTGTACCATCCGTACTTCCCAATGTTCGAGAGTTGCTCATCACGTTTGGTGGTAAATCATTGTTCAATAGCTGAGACACATCATAATAAAACTGGGTTGTTCTATCTGGATCAGTGGCCGTTGGAGTGGGGTATGGAACGGAGGTCGATACTGGTTTGCCGTTGATTGCGGCCCAAGTTCGACAAAAAGCGGCATGTTTACAATCATCTTGTGTGAGCATTAGCAGCCACGATTTATTGTACTTCAAATAAGGAATATCTATTTTTATATCCGAAAGATTGGTTGTTATCGCACTGTTGGTTGTTATTGTAAACTCTGCTACGGTATTTGATATTTCCTTACAGATCGGAAGAGCACACGTCTGAACTCCAGTCACGAGATTCCATCTC
>CAMTPA010000047.1 GCA_947074275.1 uncultured Bacteroides sp. | reverse complement strand
CAGGACGTAAGGTAGGCGAAGATGTCAAAGAATTGGTGAAGCGCTTGAGTCTTCGTCCTGATGTAGAGGCAGTAGGTTTGGGACAGAACTCTCATCCATATAATGGTAATAATAGTAGTATCACGATAGAGTTAGATTCGATGCAAGCAGATGGTTATATATTCAGACGTTTAATTACTCCAGATTTTATTCGTGTATTTCGCTATCAAGGCACCAGAGGGGAAACTCCTGAACAACTGGCCGAGATGTTAGAAGAAAAAACCTTCTTTGCATCCGATGATGTTTTTTTGGCACGTTATAATAAGAACATGACTGAATATGTGGGTAGGGATGATTTCCATCTATTTGGAGATACAACCGAACATTATAAGCTGGCAGCCGCATTGACTCCTATTCGTTATGATGACTTTACAGAAGCGCACAATTCACAAAGCATGATCGGCTTGATTGATTGGTTCGATACATATATGGAACTATGTCTTCGCGTATATCCCGACAAAGATGTTGACTTTATAGAGAGGATTCTTCAAGAAAGCGAGAAACAATATCGTATCGGCAATGTGTATATATCGGCTATCAACTCTTTTAAAGATATCCGTCGCACTTATCAGCAAGGTAGGGTGAACTTATTGCGCGACTATTTGTTTGGCATCGCTTTTCTACTACTCAATGTCTTCATCGGGTTATTAGGAACATTTTGGTTCAGGACGCATCGTCGTCGTAGCGAGATTGCTTTGCTGATGTCGGTGGGGGCGACCAAAAGAAGCATATTTTTCCGTCAAATCACCGAGGGTTTGATTTTGCTTTCCATCGCCACCATCCCAGCAATTATTGTCGACTACAACATAGCCTATGCCGAGCTGAACGCTTGGCGCAACGGAACGACACTCGAACCTTCACGCTTTATTATCACCGTGCTCATCGCCTTCGCCTTTATCGCCTTGATGCTCATCATTGGCGTTTGGATTCCTGCCCGCCGAGCTATGAGGATAGAGCCTGCCATCGCCTTGCGTAACGAGTGATGTTGGAGTAGATGTATAAGTAAACAAACGTGTCAAAACAAAAAGCGAGCAAATGATTAAACCTCATTTGCTCGCTTTTATTTATTTTCTTCTGCGCCTACGTCTTTGACTTTTCTGCCGCTTGTATCGTTGAATGCGTTTGTGTATCATCCAAATACTCATACCTGCCACCGAAGCTAAGATAAGAATCGTGATACCTACTCCTAAATTATCGCCTTTCACACGCGACCATATATCAAGCACATTCTTCGTTTTGTCGCCAAAGTCTCGAATCATGGCGCACCGCTCCACCACCGCTCTGTCGGGGTATTGTATGCTGTTGATTTGAATGCTGTCGGCCTCTGGGCCAAAGAAATAACTCAGGTCGGAAAAATACTCCAGCGTGGTATCAATCTTTTCTTCCAAAATTTCGGGAGTAGCGATAGCACTTACATAACCGCATTCGTCCATATTGCGGATAGCAATGTCGGGGCGGCACATAAAGTTTATGAAATAGCTCGCCGCACGGGGGTTGCGTGCGTATTTAGGTATCACCCATCCGTCGTACCAGATGTTGCTACCTTCTTTGGGCACGATGTAGTCGAGTTCTACACCCACTTCTTCGGCTTCTTCGATAGCCCACACTGCATCACCGCTCCACGTCATATTAATCCAAGCTTTGTTTTTGGTCATCATCTCTTTGCCAAAGTCGGCCTCCCAACCTGCGATGTTGGGTTTCATCGCTTTGAGATACTCCTCAACAGTGTGCATCGCTTCGGGCGAATAGTCGTTCATTAATTCTTCTACTGTTTTGGTTCCTTCCTCCAGCTCTTTGGCATGGGCATACAGAATGGCTGTGCCGTAAGCGTCACGATATGAATCTTTCATCAGAATTTTGCCTGCATACTTGCTGTCCCACAAGCAGTCCCAGCTTTCCACATCTTTTTCGCTGAGGAAAGTGGTGTTGTAGAGCAGCCCAGCGGTTCCCCACATATAGCACACGGCGTAGCGGTTAGCTGGTTCGTCGGCTTGACTCAGTTTGGCTATCTGTTGTCGGATAAAGGGCGACACATTGTTCATATAGTTGGGCGAATGTGCGAATACCGTGTCGATGGGCAATAACAGATGTTTCTTTAGCATACGCTCAATGATGTATTCGGATGGGCACACCACATCGAAATCTTCGTGACCCTTTTCGATTTTTGTGAGCATTATTTCGTTGATATCAAACGTTTGGTAGACAATCCGTATATCTTCGCCCGTTTGTTCTTTGTAGTATTTCTGAAAATCTTCGAGTACGTCCTCACCGATATAATCGGCCCAGTTGTATATCTTTAGTACCCGTTCGCGCGGCTCGCCTGTGTTGTAGCAGCTGCATAGGGCTACAACGGTGCAGATAAAGAATAGTATTTTTTTCATTTCTTTTTCTCCTTTCCAGCTCTGTAGTTAATAAAGATGAGCAATGCCAACACCACTACAAATATGATGGTAGATAGTGGGCGCAGTTCGGGGGTGAGTCCGCCCTTGCGTGCGTCGGCATAGATGTAGGTGGACAGTGTTTCTAAACCCTCGTTGCCAATGGTGAACACGGTCACCGCAAAGTCGTCGATAGAGAGTGTCAAAGCAAGAATAAACCCGCTAATCATTCCCGGTCGGATTTCGGGGACAATCACCTTGCGGAGTGCTTGCATAGGAGTTGCGCCCAAGTCGAGAGCAGCTTCGTAGATATTGGGGTTCATCTGTTTGAGGCGTGGCAATACACTGAGCACTACATAAGGTGTGCAGAATGTGATGTGAGCCAACACCACCGTGAGGTAACCTTGCGAAAAACCCAACGATACGAACAGCAGAAACAGGGAGATACCGATGATGATGTCGCCATTCAAAATAGGGATGCTATTGATGAGCGTAATAGTTTTGCGTGCGCGGCTCTTCAAATTGAATATACCGATGGCCGTGATGCTGCCCAACAGAGTAGACACGGTGGCAGCTATCAACGCAATGGTGATTGTGTTGATTAGCGCATTCATCAGCGAATGGTGCGCACCTGTGTTGAGTAGGTTGGAATAGAGATTAGTAGAGAATCCCGTCCAATTACCTAATACTTTCGATTCGGTGAACGAGAATATCATAATGATGATGATGGGGGCATAGAGCAATAGGAGCAATGTCCACAGATAGGCTTTGGCTGCAATTTTCTTTACCATAATCCACCTCCTTCGTTTGAGTTTCCTTTGTTATCGGTGCTAAATAGAGACGTGGCCGCTATGAGCAGCAGCATAATGAGCGACAGAGCCGCACCGTAGTTCCACATACTGTTGTTGATGTTTTCTTGGATGGTAGTACCAAACAGCTTGATGTTGTTCATTGTCAGCAACTCGGCAATGGCAAATGTGGAGATGGTAGGCATAAAGACCATCATCACACCACTCCAAACTCCCGGCATAGAGAGTGGGATGATGGCTTTGGTGAACACCTGAACAGGGTTGGCTCCTAAGTCTTGTGCAGCCTCTATGTAGCTATGATCCATCTTTTGCAACGTGTTGTAGATGGGGTAAATCATAAATGGTAGAAAATTGTAGACCATACCAAACACCAACGCACTTTCGCCAAGTGGCATATCAAAAAAGTCGAATAGGGCAACCGTTGCAAGAGTACGAACCAAGATATTGACCCACATTGGCAATATAAATAGCACAACCAGTGTTTTGGAACGGTTGAAGTGTGCGTTACTCAAAATCCAAGCAGCGGGATAGCCCAGTAAAAGGCAGAGTAGGGTGGTGATGAGGGCAATACCGATGGAATAGACAAAGGTATTTATGGCCTCGTGATGAGTAAAGAATTTTGAGAAATTCTCTATGGTAAGATGCCCGTTCTCGTCGGTAAAGGCATATACTACAATCAGTATCAACGGGATGACAACAAAAATCGCTGAGAAAACAATGTATGGCAGCGTCCAGCTTTTGCGCGATGAAAAAAAGATAGATAACTTTTTCACTCTCTTACTTCTGATAAGTTTAGTTTTTAATTTCGATAACTCTGATTTCGTCTGGAGGGATGGAGATTCCTACACGGTCGCCATCGTCCCACACGTCATTGGTGTCTACAAATACATTCTCGTCCCAGTCCGACCATACTGTGAGGTGGTAATGATCGCCTTTGTATAAGATAAACTTTATCTCTCCGGTGAGTGCGCCGTCTTTTTCGTTGTCTTGAAGCGTCACTTTGTTGAAGTCTACCTCTACCGTCACTTTGCTGCCGTGAGCTATGTCTGTTGGGGCGCACTCGAAGGTAGTACCCAAAAACTCCACGTGAGTAGCGTCTATCACCTTACCCTCGAAGGTATTGCAAGTGCGTTCCTTTTTCATAATGTGTATGTCTACTGGCTTCACCAATAGTCCCACTTCCGACCCTACCTCGAAGCTATGATAGTCTTGCACCAAAAATTCGTATCCATTGCATAGCACCGTCATCTCGTAGTGTACCCCTTTGAAGATAGAAGACTGAACAATGCCGCTAAGCTGTGCTTTGTCCGAGATGGGAAAGATGTATAAGTCTTCGGGACGAATCACCACATCCACCAAAGCATTGTTTCCGAATCCCTCATCTACACAATCGAACTCTGTTCCGCAAAATTTCACCAAGCGGTCTTCAATCATTGTGCCGTTCAAGATGTTGCTTTCGCCGATAAAGTCGGCTACAAAGGCATTGGTAGGCTCGTTGTATATGTCGGTGGGTGTGCCAATCTGCTGAATGCGACCTTCGCTCATCACCACAATGGTGTCGCTCAGAGTCAATGCTTCTTCTTGGTCGTGTGTTACATACACAAATGTGATGCCCAACGATTTGTGCATCTCTTTCAGTTCCATTTGCATATCTTTGCGCATTTTCAAGTCGAGTGCAGCAAGTGGTTCGTCGAGCAAAAGCACCTCTGGCTCGTTTACAATGGCACGTGCGATTGCCACACGCTGTTGTTGTCCGCCCGACAACGAATCTACGTCGCGGTATTCGTAATCGGTCATTCCCACCATTTTCAACGCCGCTTTCACTTTCTTCTCAATTTGCAGTTTGGCCATCTTTTTCAGTTTCAACCCGAATGCGATGTTGTCGTACACATTCAGATAAGGAAACAGGGCGTACTTCTGAAACACGGTGTTGACAGGGCGTTTGTGGGGTGGTGTTTGTGTGATTTCATTGCCCGAAATCTTGATTACACCTTCTGATGCTGTTTGAAAACCAGCAATCAAGCGTAAGAGTGTCGTTTTTCCACAACCAGAAGGACCCAGAATCGTCACAAACTCTCCTTTCTTCACGTTCAGGGTCACATTATCTAAGGCAATTTTTTCACCGAAAAACTTCGATACATTATTTACCTCAATAATGGATTTGTTATCTTGCATATTCATTCTATTTAGAAACCACAAAGTTACACATTTCTACGTTTCTCTATCTATTTGTTAATCTAATATAACAGTGTTTTATGCAGGTTAATCAGAAAAAGGCATATATTTGCATAAATATTTAATTTCTAATTCTCAAGTTCTGTATATTTTTAAAACGTGTGGGTGAAGCCAGTTACGTACGTTGGTTTACTCGGCTATGAACAATTGACAGATGAACTGTGAATATTTAGCGAATGAAATATTCACAGTTGACACGTGAAATGTGTATAGTTATCAGCAGCAACTGCTTTTGTACAAACTTGCCTCGTTTTAAATAATAAATGGCTTGAATAGAATCAAAAAAAGCAATGAAAAAATTATCTTATTTGTTTGTCGCTGCCGCTGCTCTTACTATTGTGGCTTGTGGCGAAAAAAAAGCGGGATACGTGATAAACGGAACCGTTGAAGGTGGTGTAGATGGCGATACTGTGTTTTTGCAAGAGTCGGTAGGTAGGCAACTTGTCAACATCGACACGGCTATTATCAAAAATGGCAAGTTCGAATTTAAGGGTGTGCAAGACTCTACGGTGCATCGCTACTTGAGCAACAATGGCAAAACCAAAGACGACTACTTGGCTACCGATTTTTATTTAGAGAACGGAAATATCGCCATTGCGCTGGCTAAAGATGATATGAGCGTAGTGTCGGGTACTCCCAGCAACGATGCTTATCAGTTGGTGTACACACAAGTGTCGGAGCTGAACAAACACGCACGCGATATTTATGTGACGCTAAACGATTCAATGTCTGCCGAACAAAGAGAGGCGAAGCTTTTTGAGCTGAACCTGATGCAAGAAAAAATTGAAAGTGTGCGAAAAAAAGGGATAGAAGACAACATCACCAATCCAGTGGGTATTCAGATGTTTAAGCAAAGTTTTTATAACTTCTCTACTGACGAGAACGAAGCACTGCTAAAACAAATCCCCGAATTGTATAAGAACGATCCAGCTATTGTGCGTATTCAAGAGGCTACTGATAAACAAAAACTGACAGCTCCAGGCACTAAATTTATCAATTTTGAAATGCCCGATCCCGCAGGAAAAATGGTGCAATTATCAGACTATGTAGGAAAAGGCAAGCTGGTTCTGATTGATTTTTGGGCAAGCTGGTGTGGACCTTGCGTGCGCGAGATGCCCGAATTGGTGGAACTTTACAAAGAATACAAATCGAAAGGTTTTGAAATTGTAGGTGTGTCGCTCGACAACAACGCCGATGCTTGGAAAGACGCTATCAAACGCTTGAATTTGACTTGGCCTCAAATGTCCGACTTGAAAGGTTGGAGCTGTGAAGGTGCTCAACTTTATGCTGTCAATAGCATTCCTTGTACGGTATTGGTGAGTGGTGACGGCACAATTATAGCACGCAATTTGCGCGGTTCAGAATTGGCAAACCAAATAGCCGAATCGTTGAAATAATCGATTCTAATAGAATTTAAAAACAACAAACCCACTTTGTGTTTATGGCAAAGTGGGTTTGTTGTTTATTGATGTTTCGCTATCAAAACTTTTATCTAAATGAAATGTTTAATTGGTAGTGAAAATGTATTTATTATTTTTGTACTAAATAAATTTTAAAATGTAAAATATGAAAGCTATTAACTATTCACTTGTGCGCATTTTGTTTGCGCTAATCGTAGGTCTGATTCTAATAATTTGGCCAGGTGCAGCTGTCAACTACCTGGTTATTACGGTAGGTATTTTGTTTTTGATTCCAGGTATTATCGCTTTGATAGGCTATCTTTCGTCAAAACCAAAGCAGAGTGGGGCACGCTTCCCGATTGAAGGCATTGGAAGTATTTTGTTTGGGCTTTGGCTGATTGTGATGCCCGACTTTTTTGCCAATATATTGATGTATGTACTTGGTTTTATCTTAATCTTGGCAGGTATATGGCAGTTGGCTTCACTCAATATTGCGCGCAAACAGATGAAGGTTCCTGGAGGATTTTTTATCGTTCCTTTTTTGATTTTATTGATGGGTGTTATTGTAATCTTTTTCCCAGCCGATGTTCGCAATACTACATTTATTATTATCGGTATCACTTGCTTGGTATACTCAATCAATGAATTGGTAAACTATTTCAAGTTTTCGAGAATGCTGCCCAAAGGAACAGATAAGGATATTGAAAATATTGAAAGTAACTAAAAAAATAGAGGAGGGCTACCTCACGGCACCCCTCCCCTGCAAACTTAAAACAACCAACAAAAGAAATAGATAATATAAAAATTATCTAATGAATAACAATTCGCGATATTTTGGTAATGTCCACATTTGATTGTCAACAATAAGTTCCAATTTATCAATGTGGTAACGAATTTCATCTAATGCGGGAGCGATTGTGTCGTGATATGCAATCGCTTTTTCACGTTCGCTCTCGATTTTATTAGCCACCTTACGAGCTTCAACCATTGTGTCTACGTGCTCTTTGATGTAAGCTGTGTGGCTTGCTATTTCTTCAATCAACTCAACGTTTTTAGCAGAAAGCTCGTTTGCTTTATCTTCAGTGAAGATACCTTTCAACTTGTACACGTTATCGATAAGATCGGATTGATATTGAGTTGCGATAGGAATGATGTGGTTCATAGCCAAGTCACCCAATACGCGTGCTTCAATTTGGATTTTCTTAGTGTAAGTTTCCCATTTCACTTCGTTGCGAGCCTCAAGCTCTTTTTCTGTCATCACACCAATCGATTCGAACATTGCGATTGATTCAGGTTTCAGATAGTTGTCGAAAATAAGAGGTACACTTGTTTCACAATCTAAGCCACGTTTAAGAGCTTCTTCTTTCCACTCATCGCTATAACCATTTCCATCAAAATGGATTGGTTTACAGATTTTGATATAGCGGCGGATAACATCCAGAATTGCAGAAATCTTAGGTTCACCCTTTTCAATCAATTCATCAACATCTTTTTTGAATTGAAGCAATTGTTCAGCCACGGCAGCATTCAAAGCAATCATAGCACTTGCACAGTTTGCAGTCGAACCTACTGCGCGGAACTCAAAACGGTTTCCTGTAAATGCGAATGGGGAAGTGCGGTTACGGTCTGTGTTGTCAATCATCAACTCAGGAATTTGAGGAATGTCAAGTTTCATACCTTGTTTTCCAGCCAATGATACAAGATCGTCTGTTGTGCTTTCTTCGATATGGTCTAACACTTGTGACAATTGTTTGCCAAGGAAAGAAGAAATGATTGCAGGAGGAGCTTCGTTTGCACCAAGGCGGTGAGCATTGGTAGCACTCGAAATAGAAGCTTTCAACAAACCGTTGTGACGATACACTGCCATCAATGTATTTACAACAAATGTCACGAAACGTAAGTTGTCTTCTGGAGTTTTACCAGGAGCCATCAACAATACACCTGTATCTGTTCCCAATGACCAGTTGTTGTGTTTACCACTACCATTTACACCCTTGAATGGTTTTTCGTGCAGCAACACACGGAAACCGTGACGACGGCTCACTCTCTTCATTATAGACATAATAAGCAAGTTGTGGTCGTTGGCAAGGTTACACTCTTCGTAGATAGGAGCAAGCTCGAATTGGTTAGGAGCAACCTCATTATGGCGAGTTTTTACAGGAATACCCAGTTTCAAAGATTCAATTTCTAAATCTTTCATAAATGCTGCAACACGAGTAGGAATAGAACCGAAATAGTGGTCTTCCAACTGTTGGTTTTTAGCACTGTCGTGTCCCATCAATGTGCGTCCTGTAAGCAATAAGTCTGGACGTGCAGCATACAAGCCTTCATCAATCAGGAAATACTCTTGTTCCCAGCCCAAGAAAGCAACAACTTTTTTCACTTCAGGGTTGAAGTAACGACACACGTCAGTTGCAGCTTTGTCTACCGCACGAAGTGCTTTCAACAATGGAGCTTTGTAGTCAAGAGATTCACCTGTGTAAGCGATGAAAATAGTAGGAATACACAAAGTATCATCAACGATAAATGCAGGAGAAGAAGGATCCCAAGCTGAATAACCGCGAGCTTCAAAAGTGTTGCGGATACCACCATTAGGGAATGAAGAAGCGTCTGGCTCTTGTTGAACAAGAAGTTTGCCGTTAAATTCTTCCATTACACCACCTTTACCATCGTGTTCGATGAAAGCATCATGCTTTTCTGCTGTACCTTCAGTCAATGGAGCAAACCAGTGGGTATAGTGTGTAGCACCCATTTCGATAGCCCATTTCTTCATACCTGCAGCTACTTCATTAGCAATTGTACGATCCAATTGAGCACCATTGTCAATTACATCGATTAGCTGTTGGTAAACCTTGCTTGGAAGGTATTTGAACATCTTTTCTTTGTTGAATACATACTTAGCATAGTACTCTGATGGACGCTCTACTGGCGTTGGCACTTCAACTGCTTTCTTTGTGAAAGCCGTCTCTACTACTCTGAATCTTAGTTTTGACATAATACTTAAAATGATTTGTTGTTAAATTGTTAGAGTATAAAAAATCGTTTTTAAACTTGTTCCCGGAAAGGCGACCAAACCCGTCCGGGATAAATATACAAAATATTAATTGTATGCTGATTCTCCGTGTTCGTAAATATCGAGTCCTTCCTCTTCGATACGTGCGGGAACGCGCAAACCGTGAATCTTATCAAGAGCTTTGAAGATAATGAATCCCATAATAGCAGCCCAAAGTCCGATAACAACAGCACCTAATAGCTGTGCACCAAGAAGACCGAAACCGCCACCGTAGAATAAACCTTCGTCTGTTGCAAAAATACCAACGAGAAGTGTTCCTATAAAACCACATACGCCGTGTACTGAGCTTGCACCTACTGGGTCATCAATTTTCAAAACTTTATCGATAAAGTCTACCGAAAATATCATAATGATACCACAAATAGCACCAATTGCTACTGCACCACCACCTGACACACAATCACAACCTGCCGTGATACCAACCAGACCTGCTAATACACCATTCAAAGAGAATGATAAAGATGGTTTTCCGTATTTAATCCAGCTCATAAACAATGCTGCAAATCCACCAGCACAAGCCGAAAGGTTGGTAGTAAGAAATACGTGAGCAATTGCGATTTGATCAGCTTCTGAAGCTGCTGCTAACTGAGAACCTGGATTGAAACCAAACCATCCAAACCAAAGGATAAATACACCAAGTGCTGCAATAGTCAAGTTATGACCAGGGATAGCTCTTGATTTACCGTCTTTGCCATATTTACCAATACGAGGGCCTAAGATTGCAGCGCCTACAAGAGCAATCCATCCACCAACAGAGTGTACGATGGTAGAACCTGCGAAGTCACGGAATGTTGTTCCAAACCAGTTCATCATCATTGAACCTTCTTCGCCGTTCATCAACCAGCCACCACCCCAAGTCCAGTGACCTGAAACTGGATAGATTACAACTGTGATAAATATTGTGTAAATTAAGTACATTGAGAATTTAGTACGCTCTGCCATTGCACCCGATACGATTGTAGCGGCAGTAGCACAAAATACAGTTTGGAAGATTAGAAATCCTTCAGCAGGAAGTCCGTCACCATCAAAGAAATCGAGCTCGAAGAAGTGAGGCATTCCTACAAAGTCGCCTACACCAAACATCAATCCAAAACCGATGAACCAATAAAATAGTGAACCAAACATAAAGTCACAAAGGTTCTTCATCATAATGTTTGCTGTACTTTTCACTCGAGTGAAGCCTGCTTCCACCAATGCAAAGCCTGGTTGCATAAAAAATACGAGCATTGCTGCCAATAACATCCAAACAGTGTTTAGACCATTGATGAGTTCGCCAATATTGGTAGGAGCTTCATCTGCTACGGGTTCTGCCACTGCAACTGCTTCTAAGATAACAGTTGTTTCTACCGCCGTAGAATCTTGTGCAAATATTTCAGTTGTAAAGCTTAATGCGAATATCGCAATACAAGCTAACAACAGTTTTGATATGCTGTGTTTCTTATATGTATCCATAATGTAATTCTATATATGAGTTGTAATACCTATATTAATTAATCAATGCCTTATCGTTCTTGCTCTGCATTATAAAGAGCAATATCTCCTCTTTCGGCTGTACGGATGCGAATCGCATCTTCGAGTGGAATGATAAAGATACGTCCATCACCAATTTCGCCAGTTTGTGCAGATTTGATAATGGCTTGAACTGTTTTTTCTGCATTCTTATCACGTACCACTATCGAAATTAAAATACGTTCGATAGAGCTTGTGTCATATACAACCCCACGATAAATACGTCCTTGTCGAGCTTTTCCAATACCTCTTACCTCGTAGTAAGAAAACCATTCGATGTCTGCCTCGAGAAGCGCATCTTTTACATCTTCAAATTTTGTTTTCCGGATGATTGCTTCAATCTTTTTCATAAACCTTATAAATTTAGTGTGTACAGGTTAGAAAAAAGAGGAGTAAGAATTGTTGGGTGCCATTGTAAGGTTACCATACAACAAACCGATTAGACTCTAACTACCAGAATTCTCACTCGCTCTTGTTTCGTTGTTCTCTCTCATTAAAAACTCATTCCAAATACCAGATAAGTTTTGTCCATTGCAGGCGATACAATTACTGATGCAAATACAGGAATAGAAAAACTATCTGTTATTTTAATATCTTTAGCTGCAGTTAAAGATATGTCAGTAAAACCGCTAATCTTTTTGTCGGCATACATATACGATTTTGTAGATATACCAACTGCGGGAGTCAATACAATATCACCAGGGCAGTTAATGTCGTATGACACATTGAAATAGGCCGAAGTAACTTTTTTATCTGTTACAGGGTTTTTGTCACCGGCAAACATTACTGCTGCTGATAGCGTCAAAGGAACTTTCTCGCCAAAACAATAGCTGGCCGATGCTTCATAAAAATGGCTGTCTTTGTAATAACCGTAATTAGAATCTTCACCATTCCACCAGTAGTCTGTTATGGCTACGCTGAAACCTCCAATGCTATAACCAAGCGAAATATCAAACTCTTTTGGTTCAAGAGCTGTAATGCTTGTACTTCCCCAAGCCGATAGTGAAACACCTTTCCAAGATAAAGCTAATGAGGGTTGGATAGAAGCACCCGAACCTTGATCGAAACCACGCCAAACGTACTTGTTGACGAAGTCAGCTCCTAAAGAAACTTCAAACTTGTCTTGTGCAGACATTGTGCTTGGTACAAGCATACCTAGTAATGCTATTGCTATTACTCCCAATTTTTTGTTAATCGTTGTTTTCATCGTCTTTTCACCTTTTAAGTTAGAAAAATTGTGGATGTACGGTCCAATTATTTATATAGTAGCGCGCTTAACTATCAGTTTAAAATGACAATCGGTTTGTGATAAAACCACTGTCTGTTTGCTTCTATTTTGTTGTGTGAGTTTTTATAACCAGTTTTTGATACGTTTCATTGCTTCGATGCAATTTTCACGCTCGCCAAAGGCGGTAAATCTAAAGTAACCTTCTCCGCTGGGGCCAAAACCAACACCAGGTGTTCCTACTACGTTTGCTTCGTAAAGAAGCTGGTCGAAGAATTTCCAAGAACCGATTCCATTAGGTGTTTTTACCCATAGGTAAGGAGCATTGATACCTCCGTAGACTTTAAGGCCTGAGCTTTCTAATGCTTCTTTCATCATAGTTGCATTGGCCATATAGTAGTCTATGTTTTCCTTTATTTGTTTTTTCCCTTCAGGGGTGTAAATAGCTTCTGCTGCCCTTTGGGTGATATAAGATGTTCCGTTGAATTTTGTACTTTGTCTACGATTCCAAAGTTTATTTAGCGATACACGTTCTCCCGAAAGTGTGGATGCTGTTAGCTCTTTAGGAACAACTGTGTAGCCGCATCTAACTCCTGTGAATCCTGCGGTTTTAGAAAAACTTCTAAACTCTATCGCACATTTTTTGGCTCCTTTGATTTCATAAATCGAATGTGGCACGTCTTCTTCTTGTATGTAAGCCTCGTATGCTGCATCAAATAAAATCAATGTGTCGTTTGCTAATGCGTAATCAACCCATTTCTTTAGCTCTGCTTTTGTAAGTGTAGTTCCGGTAGGGTTGTTCGGATAGCATAGGTAAACAATATCAATACGCTTGTTTGGAATCTCTGGTATGAAGTTGTTTTCGCTGGTACAGGGCATATAAGTCACGTTGCTCCACTTCCCAGTTTCAGTTTCCAATTCACCAGTTCGGCCATTCATCACATTGCTGTCGATGTATACAGGGTAGATAGGGTCGGTTACCCCTACACTGTTGTCGTGACGAAGAATATCTCCAATATTTCCTGTGTCGCTTTTTGCACCGTCATTTACAAATACTTCTGAATTGCTGAAGTGAATGCCACGAGGCGCATAATCATTTTTTATAATAGCTTCAATTAAGAAATCATATCCTTGTTCAGGTCCGTATCCGCGAAATGTTTCAGCTTTCGATAAATCATCAACGGCTTTGTGCATCGCCTCGATTACAGCTGGTGGAAGTGGGCGAGTAACATCGCCGATTCCTAAGCGGATAAGTTCTTGTTTCGGGTGGGTAACTTTGAAAGTGTTTACCTTTTTTGCTATGTCCGAAAACAAGTAGCTTCCTGGAAGTTTTAAAAAATGCTCGTTTACAAGTGCCATATTGTTATTGTTTTAAGTTTTATATATAGTTCTTATTCTTCAGTTCTGATAATGCCATCAAAGACTATTGTTGCTGGTCCCGTCATATAAATTCGGTTGTTTTGTTTATCCCATTCGATGATTAGAGAACCTCCGTCCATTATGATTTCCGATTTACGCCCTGCTTTTCCCGTTACTACTGCTGCAACTGCAGTTGCGCAAGCTCCAGTTC
Source organism: uncultured Bacteroides sp. (assembly GCA_947074275.1). Classification (GTDB taxonomy): domain Bacteria; phylum Bacteroidota; class Bacteroidia; order Bacteroidales; family Bacteroidaceae; genus Bacteroides. The sequence goes on along the minus strand of CAMTPA010000047.1, from coordinate 11,711 downwards.
CACAGGCTTGTGTAATGCCCGAACCACGCTCCCAAACCCTCATTCGAATAACATTCTCGTCTACAACTTGTGCAAATTCGACGTTGATGCGATTTGGGAATTTTTGATGATTTTCGAAATACGGGCCGATTTCCGTTAGTGAAAGAGCTTCTATGTTGTCTACAAATGTAACAAGGTGAGGATTTCCCATTGAAACGTGCGTCGACACAAGGTTGTATTTCTCATTCTCAAAAATAATTTCTTCGATTTCTGATGGAATGCCCATATCTACCGTAACGGTCGATACCTTATCTTCTTCGATGTGTAGTTTCAAAACCTTGATTCCCGAAAGAGTGTCAAGGGTAATCGCTTTTTTTGTGGTCAATCCGTATTCATACAGATATTTTCCAATACATCGGGTTGCATTTCCGCACATTAAGGCTTCTGAGCCGTCTGCGTTGAATATACGCATACTAAAATCTGCTTTGTCTGAACTTCCAATCAACACCAATCCGTCACTGCCTATCCCTGTGTGTGATTTGCTCCACTCGATGGATTTTTTTTCAGGGTCGGTTATTGGATACTTCATTGTATTAATATAGATGTAGTCGTTTCCAGCACCGTGCATTTTAGTGAATTGAATCTCTTTTGTCATTTTGTTGGCTATTGGTTGGTTGTTGTTGCTTTTTGTATTATCACATTGCAAAGATATGACTTTTTGTTTTACGTTGTATCGAAAATGCTATCTAATATCTAAAAAAAATAACTCAAATATTAATTAAGCAAAAATACGGGTTGTAAAATATCAGATTGAAAATATAGTAGTAGATATAGTTTTAAATTGTAAGAAGGCTCTTGATTGTATATTTTTGTAGTCTTTCGTAATGATTGCTGTTTGCTGTTTTTTGTTTGCAAAAAGTTTTATTTTACCCTGTTATGTTTGACATAATGCAATATAAAGTTTGATAAATGTGTCATAATGACTTTGTGTTAATTTGCTTTTATGGTGATAGTGGGGTACAAAAAAAGCCTCCACTTCAGGAGGCTTTTTTTTGATAGATTTCAATCTTATTTAATTATGGTGTGTCAACTATGTACATTTGAGCGATTAACAATAAACATTTATCGCGATAGATATGAATACCTGTGCCGTCAAATCACCATATCTGATATTTCTCTCTTATTTTAAAATATCCAAGGCTTTGAAGCATTTCACGAGCTTCTCTACCGCGATGTCGATTTGTTCTTTTGAGTGAGTGGCCATTAATGCGAAACGCACTAATGTGTCTTCGGGAGAACAAGCGGGTGGGATAACGGGGTTTACAAATACGCCTTCGTCAAACAGCATTTTAGTTACCATAAATGTTTTTTCCATATCGCGTACATAAAGAGGTATGATTGGGGTAGATGTATTTCCGATTTCAAAGCCCAACTCTCGGAAGCGGTTGAGCGAGTAGTTGGTAATGTCCCACAAGTGAGCGATTCGTTCAGGCTCGGTTTTCATAATTTGCAACGCTGCACGTGCAGCTGCCGTTGCTGCGGGTGTATTGCTTGCGCTAAATATATAAGAACGTGAGTTGTGACGAAGATAGTTGATGATGGATTCATCGCCAGCAATAAAACCGCCGATTGCTGCCAATGATTTACTGAATGTGCCCATCACAAGATCAACATCTTTAGTAACACCAAAATGGTTGCAAGTTCCACGACCCTGTTCGCCCAAAACACCCAGTCCGTGAGCTTCGTCTACCATAATAGACGCATTGTATTTTTTAGCTAAACGTACAATTTCGGGTAAATTCGATATGTCGCCCTCCATACTAAATACACCATCCACAACGATGAGTTTAATAGCTTCGGGCTTGCATTTTTGAAGTTCTTTTTCAAGCGAATTCATATCGTTGTGCTTGAACTTCATAATGTTGCTAAAAGAAAGTCTTCTTCCTTCTACAATAGAAGCGTGATCCAACTCATCGCAGATAATGTAATCTTCACGACCTGTCACGCACGATACCACACCCAAATTTACTTGGAAGCCAGTAGAATAGATAATAGCATCTTCTTTGCCTACAAATTCGGCCAATTCTTTCTCAAATTCTAAGTGAAGGTCCAATGTTCCATTCAAGAAGCGTGAGCCAGCGCATCCAGTTCCGTATTTGCGAGTAGCTTCAACAGCGGCTTCAATAACCTTAGGATGATTTGTTAAACCTAAGTATGAATTAGAGCCAAACATTAGAACTTTTTTGCCGCTCATAATTACTTCTGTGTTCTGTTCGCTTTCGATGCAACGGAAGTATGGATATACGCCTTTTGCTTTTACGCGTTGTGGAAGGTCGTATTTAGCTAACTTTTCTTGTAATAATCCCATGAATTGTTATTTATTATACTCTTTATATTGAATTATATTTTGAATAATAATTACGTATCAGTAACCGTAATCAAAATCAGTTTCTTAATAACTGTTTAAAACAGGGGTCAAAGATAACAAAAAATGTATTTAACTGTTCTATTTGTTATGAAAAATGTGATGTAGAGGTTTCAATGAATAATATTGAAGTTTAAAATTAAGAAAAAAGTATTACTTTTGTCATCATATATAGTTTTTGGAATAGCATGTGCGAAAATAAAAAGAGAATTAGATTTATTGTAAATCCGATTTCTGGAACACAAGGTAAGGATTATATTCTTAGTCTATTGGATGAAAAAATAGATAAGAATAAGTTCTTATGGGATGTAGTGTATACCGAAAGAGCTGGTCATGCTATTGAAATAGCAGCTTTGGCGGCTGAAGAGAAAATAGATGTGGTGGTAGCGATTGGTGGTGATGGGACAATCAATGAAGTGGGGCGTTCGTTGGTACATACCGATACAGCTTTGGGAATTATTCCTTGTGGCTCGGGCAACGGCTTAGCTCGTCATTTGCACATACCAATGGAGCCACGAAAAGCATTAGAGGTAATCAACGATGGTGTACAAGATATTATTGATTACGGAAAAATCAATGGGTTGGACTTCTTTTGTACTTGCGGAGTAGGTTTTGATGCCTTTGTAAGTTTAAAATTTGCCAATGCTGGCAAACGAGGATTACTTACCTACTTAGAGAAAACTCTTCAGGAAAGCTTGACTTACCAACCCGAAACTTATGAAATAGACACTGATGATGGGGTATATAAATACAAGGCTTTTCTGATAGCCTGTGGTAATGCCTCTCAGTATGGTAACAATGCTTATATAACACCAAGAGCTGCACTAAACGATGGTTTGCTCGACGTAACTGTACTTGAACCTTTTACAGTATTAGATGTGCCAACTCTCGCTTTTCAGCTTTTCAATAAAACGATAGATCAGAATAGCCGTATTAAAACTTTTCGTGCTAAGAAATTACGAATTAGGCGTTCGAAGCCTGGTGTTGTGCATTTCGATGGCGATCCAATTGAAGAAGGTAAAGACGTAAACATCGAGATTATACAGAAAGGGCTTCGTGTAATTGTGCCCAAGGGCGATAAAAAGGAGTTGAAACCTGTTTTTCAGAAAGCTCACGATTATGTGAATGGTATTAAATTAATGAACGAAGCCATTGTGGATAATATCAATCATAAGAATCAGAAAATTATTCAAAAATTGACACGCAAAATATAATTTATATACTTTTGCAGGCTATTTATATCAAAAACAATACTTAATACAATATATATATGTATAGAACGCATACGTGTGGAGAGTTGAGACTCTCCGATGTAAACAAACAGGTGACTTTAGCAGGATGGGTGCAACGTACTCGTAAAATGGGTGGAATGACATTTGTTGATTTGCGCGATCGCTATGGGGTTACTCAATTGGTGTTTGATGAAGAAACAAATGCTTCACTTTGCGAACAAGCCAATAAATTGGGACGAGAATTTGTTGTTCAAGTAGTGGGCTGTGTAAACGAACGTTATAATAAAAATACTCATATATCTACGGGTGATATCGAAATTATAGTTTCAGAGTTGAATGTGCTCAATGTAGCTAACACCCCTCCATTCACTATCGAAGATAACACTGATGGTGGTGATGATATTCGAATGAAATATCGCTATTTGGATTTACGCCGTGCCTCTGTTCGTTCTAATTTGGAACTACGCCATAAAATGACTATTGAGGTTCGTAAGTATTTAGATGAATTGGGCTTTTTAGAAGTGGAAACTCCCATTCTGATTGGTTCAACTCCCGAAGGTGCTCGTGACTTTGTTGTTCCTTCTCGTATGAACCCAGGACAGTTTTATGCGCTACCTCAATCACCACAGCTGTTCAAACAACTGTTAATGGTATCAAGCTTTGATCGTTATTTTCAGATAGCAAAATGTTTCCGTGATGAAGATTTACGTGCCGATCGTCAACCAGAGTTTACTCAAATTGACTGTGAAATGAGTTTCGTAGATCAAGAGGATGTTATCAATACATTCGAAGGTATGGCAAAACATCTTTTTAAATCAATTCGTGGCATTGAAATTACTGAAGCATTTCAGCGTATACCTTGGGCTGACGCTATGAAATATTATGGTAGCGATAAACCCGATTTGCGCTTCGATATGAAATTTATGGAATTGATGAATGTAATGAAAGGCCACGGTTTTCCTGTATTTGATTCAGCAGACTACATTGGTGGTATTTGTGCTAAAGGGGCTGCGTCTTACACACGCAAGCAGTTGGATGCGCTTACCGAATTTGTAAAAAGACCACAAATAGGTGCAAAAGGAATGGTTTACGCTCGTATCGAAGCAGACGGAACTGTAAAATCGAGTGTTGATAAATTCTATTCTCAAGAAGTGCTGCAAAATATGAAAGAGGCATTTGGTGCAGAAGCTGGTGATTTGATTTTAATTCTTTCGGGTGATGATGCTATGAAGACACGCAAACAACTGTGTGAACTTCGTCTTGAAATGGGGACACAACTTGGTTTGCGTGATAAGAATATGTTTGTTTGCTTGTGGGTAGTAGATTTCCCATTGTTTGAGTGGGATGAAGAAACAGGTCGCTATATGGCAATGCATCATCCATTTACTTCTCCTAAACCCGAAGACATTCATTTACTCGATACAGATCCAGGGGCTGTTCGTGCCAATGCTTACGATATGGTTATCAATGGTGTTGAAGTGGGCGGTGGTTCTATTCGTATTTATGATAGTGAGTTGCAAAATAAAATGTTTAAACTTCTTGGATTTACCGAAGAACGTGCTCAAGAGCAGTTTGGATTCTTGATGGATGCATTTAAATTTGGTGCGCCTCCTCACGGTGGATTGGCTTATGGATTAGATCGTTGGGTCTCATTGTTTGCAGGGCTTGATTCAATTCGCGATTGCATCGCATTCCCTAAAAATAATTCAGGACGCGATGTGATGACTGATGCGCCTGCACCACTCGATTCTTCGCAATTGGAAGAGCTGAACTTAATTGTAGATATTAAAGAATAAGTGAAAGATACAACGACACGTATTTTCCGTTTCGCCATAATCGGTACGCTCAATGCACTCATTATCGCCTTTGTTATTTGGTTGATGATGAAGAAATTATCTTTTGATTATATTGCTACCAACATAACTGCTTATTTGATAGCTCAAACTAATAATTTTATTTGGTGCAAATATTGGGTGTTTCGTTCAGATAAAGAAACCAAGCATAGCTTGTGGGAACAGCTTGTGTTGTTTGCGATAGCTTTTGGCATTGCGTATAGCGCACAATTTTTATTCTTGGTGCTGTTGGTGGAAGTAGGACACGTTGACAAATTCTTAGCACAATTTTTAGGTATGTTTGTATATGGAGCAGTAAACTTTATTGCAAATAAGAAATTTACATTCAGATAAATACTGATGTATTATTTATCAATGATGCCGAAAATGGTTGATAAAATAGCTATAATCTATTGATATATAGCAAAAATAGAATGAGGGTGTGCCAATTATGACACACCCTCATTCTATTTTTGAAGCACAAGAGTCTTAGCTATGTTTTTGGTACAACTGATTGCTATTTGACGAAAATATTAGAAAGCGTACCGAGCATTTCAGATATTGTTGCTTCAAGGGCATATCTTTTTTTGATACACCCTCTTAATGTAAAAATGAAATATACCTCTTAATCAGCAAAGATAGGGTATTTTTCCATTGTTTTATTTACACGTTCACGCACTTGTGCGATAACTTCCTCATTATCTACATTTGAAAGAACGGTTTCAATCATTTCGGCAATTTCAACCATAAGTTCTTCTTTTGCACCTCGTGTAGTTATGGCTGGAGTTCCTAAGCGAATACCTGAAGTTTGGAAAGCTGAACGCGAGTCGAACGGCACCATATTCTTATTTACAGTGATGTCGGCTGCTACCAATGCTTTTTCCGCTACTTTTCCTGTTAGTTCGGGGTATTTAGAGCGTAGATCTACAAGCATAGAGTGGTTGTCTGTACCGTTTGATACAATGGTGAAACCTCTTTCAATTAATGCGTTTGCCAAGGCTGCTGCATTTTTTTGAACTTGTTTTTGATACTCTTTATATTCAGGTTGCAAACACTCCCAAAATGCTACTGCTTTGGCTGCAATGACGTGTTCCAATGGGCCACCTTGTACACCTGGGAATACAGCCGAATCCAATAGTTGAGACATCATTTTGATTTCGCCTTTTGGAGTGGTTTTTCTCCAGGGATTAGGAAAGTCTTTACCCATCATAATAACGCCACCACGCGGACCGCGCAATGTTTTGTGGGTTGTTGAAGTCACGATATGAGCATATTTAACAGGGTTTTCTAAAAGACCTGCTGCAACCAAACCGGCAGGATGCGCCATATCAATCAATAAAATTGCACCTACTTTGTCGGCAATTTCACGCATACGTTTGTAGTCCCATTCACGAGAATAGGCAGAGCCGCCACCGATAATCATTTTAGGACGTTCGCGTAGGGCTACTTCTTCCATCTGATCATAATCTACACGACCTGTTTCTTGTTTTACGTTATATTCGCAAGGTGTATAGATAAGACCTGAAGTGTTTACCAGCGAACCGTGAGATAAATGGCCACCGTGTGCCAAGTTCAATCCCATAAATTTGTCACCGGGGTTCAATACAGCAAGGAATACGGCTGCATTGGCTTGTGCGCCCGAGTGTGGTTGCACGTTAGCCCATTCTGCACCAAAGATTTCTTTTAAACGGTCGATAGCGAGCTGCTCACTTTGATCTACCACTTCACAACCGCCGTAATAACGTTTGCCCGGATAGCCTTCGGCATATTTGTTAGTAAGACAAGAGCCCATAGCTTGCATTACTTGGTCGCTTACAAAGTTCTCTGATGCAATCAGCTCTATACCTTTGAGCTGACGTTGATGCTCTTTTTCGATAATATCGAAAATTAAATTGTCTCTTTTCATACGTTTTATAAAATAAGTTCTTTTAAATTCGAGATCTTTATTAAGCGTACAAAACTATAAAAAAAATGTGAATGTGTGGGGATAATTGAAGTAGAAATTGTGATTTGCAAGATATAAAGCGTGAAATCGTGATAATTTATTTCTTTTTTTCGACAGACCAGCCGAACTTGCCTATTTTATCGCCCAATTCATAATAACCTCCGTGTACATATACTAAAGGGTTGGCTTCGGCAAGTTCTAATTTCCCTGTTGTTTGATTCAAGTGTTTTTCATCGGCTTTTACGTTCACCACCTCGGCTATAAACATATCGTGCGAACCAAGTGATACAATTTCTTTTACTCTACACTCTATGCAAAGAGGCGACTCTTCAATAAGTGGAGCGTTGACTACCGTGCTTTTGCCGGGCGTGAGTTTCATCTCTTCAAATTTACGATAATTTCGGCCAGAGCGCACACCGCACCAGTCGGTAGGAAATGCCATATCAGCGGTTGTGAGATTTATCACGAACTCCATATTGCGTTTTAGTATGTCGTAAGAGTGTCGTTCGGGACGCACAGATATATAGCACATCGGCGGATTGGTGCAAATAGTACCTGTCCACGCTACGGTGATGATGTTGTATTCGCTTTCGTCCGATCCGCAACTTACCATAACTGCCGGCAAAGGATAAATCATTGTACCTGGTTTCCAATCTTGTTTCATCTCTGATATTGAAAAAACACATTGACAACAGCCTATATTCAAGGGGCTGCTGTCAATGTGCTGAATTTGTATATTCTATTTATATAATGGTGTATTCGCCTTTTCGTTGCTCTTTTTCGCAATAATGACACTTCAGCACACAGTGTTTTTTGTCTACTACGTGCATCAAAGTTGTCATCGGTTCGTTGTTGGTGATACATTGTGGGTTGGCGCATTTCACAATGCCTTTTAGTTCGTCGGGCAGATGCACCTCCTTTTTCTCTACTACTTCGTAGTCGCTTATGATGTTTAGCACTACATTGGGGGCAACCACTGCTATGCGATTGATTTCTTCGTCGCTAAACAATTTATCGGCAATTTTGATGATTCCTTTGGAAGTCAGTTTTTTGCTTTCAAGGTTGTAGCCAATGGTGATGTTGTTGGTCATATGTTCCAATCCCAACAACCGGATGATTGTGAATACGCTTTCACTGGGAATGTGGTCTATCACAGTGCCATTGCATAGTGCAGCCACTTGCAAGGCTTGTTTATTTTCTTTCATCATCTTTGATAATGTCTTCAAGGGTTATACCTAATACGTCGCATAAAATAGCTTCACGGGCATATAGTCCGTTTTGAGCCTGTTGAAAATAGTAGGCTTGCGGAGTATCGTCTACATCGTAAGCTATTTCGTTCACGCGGGGCAGAGGGTGCAAGATGCGCAAGTTAGGGCGTGTGTTTTCCAGCATTTTAGCACGCAAGATGTACACGTTCTTCACGCGTTCGTATTCCATCAAGTCGGTGAAGCGTTCGCGTTGTACGCGCGTCATATATAAGATGTCGGATTTGTTGATTACTTCTTCGTTAAACTCTGTTTGTTCTACATATTTTATGCCGTGCTGTTTGCAATAAAGCTTATACTCTTCGGGCATTTTTAGCTCTTCGGGTGCGATAAAGTAGAAGGTGGGGTTGAAGTGTCTCATTGCCATAAGTAGCGAATGGACGGTTCTGCCATATTTCAGGTCGCCCACCAAACAGATGTTTAGGTTTTCCAAAGTACCTTGTGTCTTGTAGATAGAGTAGAGGTCGAGCATTGTTTGTGAAGGATGCTGATTGGCTCCATCGCCAGCGTTTACAATGGGAACTTCAGTCACTTCGCTTGCATATCGGGCTGCTCCTTCAAGATGGTGTCTCATTACGATGATGTCGGCATAGTTGCTCACCATTTTAATGGTGTCTTTTAGCGTCTCGCCCTTGGCCGAGCTGGTGGCTTTAGGGTCGCTGAAACCGATGACACGAGCACCTAAACGGTTGGCGGCTGTTTCGAAACTGAGGCGGGTGCGGGTAGAAGGCTCAAAAAAGAGGGTTGCTACAATGCGGCCACCAAGCAAATGTCGGTTGGGACGTTGTTCAAATTGCTTCGCCATTTCGAGCAAATAAAGAATCTTCTCTTTCGAATGTTCGGCAATGGTTACTAAACTTCTGTTTTCCATTCTTTTATCTTTATATGATTTGTAGAACTTGTTTTCAGAATGTAAAGATAACGACTATCCTACTTTTTTGCAATGAATAAAGCTAATATTTATTGAGTGAAATAAACTTTATTTTTAAGAATTTCCTTAGATGTATATTAATGTGGTTTACTAACTGTTAATAGTCAGCTTTATAGCTATAAACAATTGACGTGATAGATGTTAATGGTTGTGGCGTGAATAATGAACAGTTGATAGCGTGTGTGGTAACGCTCTGTTTTTGTGATAGATAGATGTGCGTGAAGGATGAGGGGATTTTTGTGTTATAAAAAATATGAAACAATTGAGTGGAAGTCGTTTATTATCATTATATTTGTACCCAAATTTCATTATAGCGAATGAAAATTAAGGAAATAGTAAGTGCCCTTGAAAGGTTCGCGCCTCTGCCTTTGCAAGACGGATTTGATAATGCCGGTTTGCAAGTTGGACTGACAGAAGCGGAAGCAACAGGGGCTTTGTTGTGTCTTGACGTTACTGAATCTATCGTAGATGAAGCCATTGCGTCGGGATGCAATCTTGTTGTGTCACATCATCCGCTTATATTCAAAGGATATAAGTCGATTACTGGAAAAGATTATGTGGAGCGTTGCATCTTGAAAGCCATTAAAAATGACATTGTGATTTATGCGGCTCATACCAACTTAGACAATGCAATGGGTGGGGTAAACCACGTGATAGCCGAAAAGATGGGCTTGCGAAATGTGCGTACGCTGCAACCTAAATCCGATAGTTTGATGAAGTTGGTGACATTTGTGCCCGAATCGGCTGCGGATGCAGTCAGGGTCGCTCTGTTTGATGCGGGATGTGGGCACATAGGCAATTATGACTCTTGCAGCTACAACACCACAGGCGAAGGAAGTTTTCGTGCATTGGAAGGTTCAAATCCCTATTGTGGAAAGCAGGGCGAACTTCATTTTGAAAAAGAGGTGAGGGTAGAGACCATTCTGCCAGTGTTTAAAAAAACAAGTGCTATTCGTGCCCTACTTGCGGCTCATCCCTACGAAGAGCCTGCTTATGATATCTATTCGCTCCAAAACAGTTGGCAGCAAGTGGGAGCAGGCATTGTAGGTGAACTCCCAACTCCGATATGCGAAATAGACTTCCTGAAAGACATTAAGCAAATTTTTGATGTGGGTTGCATCAAGTGCAATCGAATATCGGATAAAAAGATACAGAAAATAGCTGTATGTGGAGGTTCTGGAAGTTTTTTATTACCATTGGCAGTAACAAACGGCGCAGATGTGTTTGTGACAGGCGAAATAAAATATCACGATTATTTTGGATACGAAGAGGGCATTTTGATGGCAGAAATCGGACATTATGAGAGTGAACAATATACCAAAGATTTGCTTTATACTATTCTGAAAGAGGCATTTCCAAACTTCTTGGTGAAAATAAGCAATATCAATACGAATCCTATAAATTATTTATAATAAAATGGCGAAAGAATTAAAAAAAGACCCCAATGAATTGACAGTGGAGCAAAAGCTTAAAACACTGTACGAGTTGCAAACAATGTTGTCTGAGATTGATAAAATCAAAACATTGAGAGGTGAATTACCGTTGGAAGTTCAAGACTTGGAAGATGAAATTGCAGGTCTTACTACTCGTATCGATAAGATTAAAGCAGAAATCGGTGATTTGAAAGCTGCGGTAGCTGGCAAAAGAGTTGAGATTGAAACAGCAAAAGCTGCTGTGGATAAATACAAATCGCAACAAGATAATGTAAGAAACAACCGCGAATACGATTTCCTAACAAAAGAAATCGAGTTTCAATCATTGGAAATAGAACTTTGCGAAAAGAGAATCAAAGAGTTTGCTGCCGAAGAGCAAGTAAAAGCAGAAGAGCTTGCTAAAAGTGAGCACGCTTTGGAAGAGAGACAAAAAGACCTTGATTTGAAAAAAAGCGAGTTGAATGAAATTGTTTCGGAAACAAAACAAGAAGAAGAAAGGTTGAGAGATAAAACAAAAGAATTGGAAACCAAAATCGAGCCGCGTCTTTTGCAATCTTTCAAACGCATTCGCAAAAATTCGCGCAATGGATTGGGTATCGTATATGTGCAACGCGATGCTTGTAGATCGGAAGAGCACACGTCTGAACTCCAGTCACGAGATTCCATCTC
>CAMTPA010000046.1 GCA_947074275.1 uncultured Bacteroides sp. | reverse complement strand
ATAGAATTATTATTTAAACTGTGTCCTATTCGCTACCACAAACGTAGAGAAATGAGGCGATAAACACTTTGCAAATTGAATGAAACGCTTTGCAAATAGTCATAAATCGTTTGCATTTTGTATTCAGCTTGATATTTTGTCGCATTCGAGCTGTTTTAATATCAATATTTGCAAAAATAATTAAATTTTTTATTATTAAAAATTGATTAGTACAATATTTTAGTCTCGTCAACACTTAATATCCATCAAGTAGAATGCTCACATCTATCGTCTCAAATATGAATAGTAGAAAATAAAACTATGAATACTTTGCAAACATTATGTTCAAGTAGAGCAATAATGCCAACAATCGAACCATTATTTTATAACCCATATATTCGTGAGTTGGTAGATATAGCGACCCACCGCACTGGCAAGGCCTATCTACCACACTGAAAAGGCCTTGCCGGCACGGTAGATAGGCCTTGCCAGCAACTTCCACCATTACAATCTGACATTCAAATAGTTAGCTAAAAGTTGATAATTCTTAGTTTTTTGCCGTAAATTGGTAAAACTTGAATAAACAAAATAAGATCGAACTGTTGGCATCTTACAAATTTATAATCTTTCTACCCTGCAAATTATAATTCATAAAACAGCCGTACAGCCGATCTTTATTTTACTAAATAATAATGTGTTTGTGATAACAGCATCGTCTACTTACACAGACTGATGCTTTCGTTTATGACTACAAATCTATGAATTAATGATGGGCAAAGGAGAATTTATTAATTTACAATTCAATTTACAATATCGATTTATCTCACTCTTTCTGTAATATCAGGAATTTACAAAAGCCAAATAGTTGTCATATAAAATCAATAGTTGTATAATCAATCTACAAGAAAAAAATAGACCATTTTATTTGAAAGAAAAGATAGAAAATAATGAAACGCAAAAGAAAAATAGTTGCGACACCAACTTCGCAAAAGAAGTTTTTATTTAATTTTGAAACCGATTCATATTTCACATAAACAAATGGAAGAATCGCCAACAATAATACAACAAAATAAAAATGGAGTTATAGGACTTCTTTTGCCCCCCAATTATGAACAAAGCATCTTATAAAATCGCATTTTCTATATCAATTCTATTTCTATGCCTCACAGCTTGTTTTCAAGGCACAGAGGGAAGCAGCCCAACACAATATATCGACTCGCTCAAAACACGCTCCGAACGATTGGCAATGGAGCTGCAAACAGACTCGCTCAAAGAAACAGCAGGAAAATACCTAAAAGCGACCCTGCCCTACAGTCGCGACTATTTCAAAGCCTACCAGTTTCAACTATTGGCTGAGTTTAACGCAAAAAACTACGATAAGGTAATAGCCGGATTGAATAGAGCAAAGTCGATGCCCCGCAATACAGACTACACCGACATTATTTGCCACTACCAATACACACGAGCACGCAGCTTGCAATATAGCGGACGCACCAACGAGGCTATCGACGCATTTAAAAAATGCTTAATATATGATTCGGACAACGAGGAAGAACGTGAGACAATACGCACAATAACTCTAAACTCTTTGCTGCAATTGATGAACACCCACCTTGCAACTGGAAAGGCAGATGAATGTGTAGCCTATTTGGACAGTCTTAAAAACAACCCGTCGCCTTTGATAAAAGAGTATTGTTATCGCGACGTTTGCTCGCTACTCGCCTACTCACTCTACTACACCGACAACACCGAACAAGCAGAAAAGCAGATGGAAGAGGCCTTAAACACTACGCTCTACGAACCCACCCCCGAAAGATTCTTTCGCGACTATTCGTATGCTGCTGCTATCTACTATGGCAATTCACTAAAACAAGAACAAGCCATTGAATATTGCAAGAAGGCTATTGAGGCAGCCGAAGCCTACAAATACAACATTGGCATACAGTGGACAACTGCTCTATTGGGAAAGATTTATCACAAGATGGGGAAAATAGACGACGCAGTAGACTTGTATACAAGCAGCGCAACTGTGGCACAAGAGAAAAAAGACTGGAAAGGAGTGGCCAATGCCTACAATTCACTTGCCGACCTTTACATCTACTGGGAGCGATACAACCAAGCCAATGAATATGCCACCGCATCGCTCAACAACAACCTAAAACAAATAAATAAGGATGCAACCCTTTGCGGAGAGGCTTATTTGATGAAAGGAATTGTGATGTCGAAAATGGGAGTTTCGGACTCGGCTATCTATTATTGGGAAAAGGCCGACAGCTGTTTTTCTAAAATGCCCTATACAGCTGGAACAATCAATGTAGACAAACAAATGGGAGCTTTCTTGGTAGAGAGTGGAACTTCCGAATCGCTACAAGAGGGAATAGACCGTCTGCAACGAGTGTTAAAATCGACAGCTTGGTATGATAGAGCACCTTCTTATTTGCAATTGGCCAAAGGACTTATCAAGCAGAATAAGACAAATGCTGGTGAAGCAATGCTGGATAGTATGTATTCGGTGTTAAACTCTTCACAGTCTCCTTTTTACTTGGAAGATGCTTATCGCTTTGCCTTGCAACACTATTTAGAGAAAAACGATGCAGCCAACATAAAACGTTATGCAAATGCTTATTTAACGGAGAACCAAAGACGTTTTGACGCTCACGTGACCAAGAAAGTAACCGATGCGATGATTGAATACCAAACGGAGAAAAAAGAGCAGGAGTTACTTTTAAAAAATGCAGAGCTGAGCAGAAAGGAACTGACAGTTCAGTTGTATATAGCAGTTTCAGTTTGTTTACTTATACTCCTATTATCGGGATATGGATGGTATATCTACAAACAAAGATTGCATAAAATAAGGCATCAACTTGCAGAACAACGATGTGAAAAACTGATAGAAGATATTCATTCGGCCAATCAACACAGCCAGAAGGTAGAATCTCTGCTTAGTGAATTGCTTACCAGCAAAAACAGCCGTCTCGAAATTACTTCGGTAACTCCTGAATTGTATCGAAAGGGTGGAGAAAATAAGTTTAGAGAGCGTTTTATGCAGTTGCACCCCACTTTTTTGCTGAGACTCAAAGAAAGAGTGCCCGGCGTGACACCAAGCGAAGAAGTGCTATGTATGCTCATTGTGTTAGGACAAACCACAGAGCAGATGACAGAGATACTTTGCATAGCACGTAGCAGCGTGAATATGACAAGACATCGTTTGAGAAAGAAAATGAACCTAAGCAAAGAGGAGTCGCTCGAAGATATTATCAAAGAGTTGCAGAAATAACTAAAAAGCCGATTTACTCGAACTGAGTAAATCGGCTTTTTATGCAACATAAGGTTTGCTTTCGTTTATTTTACAGCAACCACCAGCGGGTTGCGGATTTCTTTTGTGAAATCTGCTACGTATTCATTCCAAGCATCCACAGTTTTGATAGCAGCTCTATCCCAAGCCGAACCGAAATAATAGATATAGTCGGAACCGGGATTGTAATCGCTAATAGCCAACACGTGTCCATCGGCTCCACCACGCAATTCACTTTTTTCCTTTTCTGAAAACAACACCACTTTGGCATCAGTCAAAGGAGATGGGAAAGATGCTCCTACAAAGATTTTTCCATTGTCAACGTTGGGGTTGTCGGTAGGGTCAACATAAGTAATGTACCCCTCTTTTGCTTCAGCACTTACCACCGCTTGAGCTTCGGGTTCGTGAAGCACAAGGCCAGTCACCACAGGGGTGGTTTGCGATAAGTTTGCAAACGAGATAACAGCCTTGTTCATATACGAACCAGCATCGAGCGATATAACGCGAGTTTCTATCACATTAGCATCTTCTTTTACTGCAAATGGGTTGTACACCATCTTCACTGTAAAACGAAGTGGACCATTATCCAATACCTCTTGCGTTTTGTATGCCCACGGATAAACGATTTCTCCATCTACCATCAAAGCATTTGCTCCACCACCCAGCGTAGGGCCTACTTTGTAGCAATCCAAACCATTGCCGTGATCAACGTGATAAGACACTGACTGGTAAAGCTCTTTGGCTTTTTCTGGATCCGTCTTTTGTAATTCGGCTATCTTAGCTTTTGTCTCAGCGTTAAGTTCCAAAGCGTAACGTTCCTCTACAACGGGTTCTGTTGTATTGTATTTTGTCCACACATCGTAACCAAAAGCACGTTCACCATTGGCTTGCAAAGCAGGGCCATAAGCACGAAAAGCCACTAAATCGTTCTCCCAAGCCACATCATCTACACGCTCTGGATAGTGACGACCATAAGCCAAAGTAGCAAACGTTTCAGGAGCACCTTCTTGAATGGTGTACGTAGAAGCTCCTTTAGCCTTTACATCTACGGGGAAAATCACTTTTTCATCGTAAGTTATCTGATAAGCCACTTGCTGCCCATCAGCATTTAGCACGATGATTTGAGCAGTATCAGCCAAGTCGAGCTTCTCAGACACTTCTTTCATCGACACCTCCACCATTTCATTGCTTCGATTCAAGTCTATCGGGTTGGTCACAGTCACCGTAACCGTTTTTTTTGATTCGCTACACGCAATAAAAAATAAAGCGGCTGCGAATAGAAATAATACTTTCTTCATTTTTGCTTTAAATTGATTTTATAGATTTAAAAAAGGTGCATCAAGAGTTCTTATCTCCAAAGAGATAGACTTCCGACACACCTTTTATAATAAGTTCAACACGTATGAAACGTGCTTTTATTTTGGTTGTTTTCCGATGTAAGCAAGAATACCACCATCTACATACAAAATATGACCATTCACGAAGTTTGATGCCTCAGAAGCCAAGAACACAGCAGGACCAGCCAAATCTTCGGGAGTACCCCAACGTGCAGCAGGAGTTTTTGCAATAATGAATGAATCGAACGGATGACGAGATCCATCTGCTTGAAGTTCACGCAAAGGTGCTGTTTGAGGTGTAGCGATATAGCCAGGACCGATGCCGTTGCATTGGATGTTGTGTTCACCATATTCCGAAGCGATGTTTTTAGTCAACATCTTCAAACCGCCCTTAGCAGCAGCATAAGCCGATACTGTTTCGCGGCCCAGCTCACTCATCATAGAGCAGATATTGATAATCTTTCCGTGACCTTTCTTCATCATCGAAGGAATAACCGCTTTGGCTACAATGAAAGGGCCATTCAAGTCAATATCAATCACTTGACGAAACTCAGCAGCAGTCATTTCGTGCATTGGAATGCGCTTGATGATACCTGCGTTGTTTACCAGAATATCAATAACACCTACTTCTTGTTCAATTTGAGCAACCATAGCATTCACTTGGTCTTCATTTGTCACATCGCACACATAACCTTTAGCGTCGATACCTGCTTCTTTATAATTAGCCAAGCCTTTATCTACACATTCTTGATTAATGTCGTTGAATACCACTTTAGCACCTGCACTTGCAAAAGCCGAAGCCAAAGCGAAGCCAATGCCGTAAGAAGCACCTGTTACAAGTGCCACCTTGCCTTCTAATGAAAAGTTTACCATTACTTTTATTTATAAGATTAAATTTAAGAACCAAATTCAGGGTCATTATACATACGATTTATCATCATAACTCACTCAAACCCTACATTGTTATTTCTATTTTTTCAGGAAAAAGATTTTATTTCAAGTCAGTAATAAGCGAGAAGTCTTGATCACCATAATCAAGGTTTTCACCACCCATACCCCAAATGAAAGTATAATTGTGAGTAGCAGCCGCCGAGTGAATAGACCATTCTGGAGAAAGAACAGCCTGGTCGCCCTTCATCCACACGTGACGAGTTTCATCTACTTCGCCCATAAAGTGGCATACTGCTTGGTCTTCGGGCACTTCAAAGTAGAAATAAGCTTCCATACGACGACTGTGTACGTGAGCAGGCATTGTGTTCCACACGCTACCAGGAGCAAGTTCGGTCATACCCATTTGGATTTGGCAAGTAGGTAATATTTGATTTACCAACATTTTGTTGATGTTACGGTGATTAGAGCCTTCCAATGAGCCCATTTCAGCCACAATAGCATCTGCTTTAGTTACTTTCTTGTTTGGATAGTTACAGTGAGCAGTCAATGAATTAAAATAAAACTTTGCTGGATGTGCTGCATCTTTACTTTCAAAAGTTACTTCACGATCGCCCGAACCCAAATACAAAGCTTCCTTGAAATCCAATTCAAACACTTCATCACCAGCTTTCACTACACCAGGTCCACCCACGTTGAAGATACCCATTTCACGGCGTGTCAAGAAGAAAGGAGCTTTCAAAGGATCGATAGCTTCAAGTGTAAGAACTTCGCCCACTGGCATTGCACCACCCACAATCATACGGTCGTACATTGAATACACCATATTCACTTCATTGGCAGTAAAAACTTTCTCAATCAAGAAATCACGACGGATTCTCGCTGTGTCATAACTTTTTGCATCTTCTGGATTAGAAGCATAACGGATTTCGTAATTCGTTTTCATAACTTATTTCTATTAATAGGATAATACTTACAATGAGATATACGCATATCGTTTGCGTACACAATGCAAAAATAGAAAAAGAAAATGGCAAAACCCTGCAAATTAGTGCTTATTAGCTACCAAAATTGTCCAAGAACATAGAATAGACGTGTTTTTTAACAGAAAGTTAACAAGAAAGGTAGTGATATAGAATATATATAAGCCTAAAAAAGCCCTAAAGAGATTCTCTTTAGGGCTTTTTAGAGTTGGTCCACCAGGATTCGAACCTAGACAAACAGTACCAAAAACTGTTGTGCTACCATTACACCATGGACCAAACTTGTAGTGCTTTCCTTCAAAAGCGATGCAAAGATATGGAGACGGTTTGACATCTCCAAATATTTTTGCATTTTTTTTCTATTTAGCTATCAGCAGATAATAGTTCTTTTTGCCTCTTTGCACAAGTAAGTACTTGTCGTTCAGCAAATCAGCCGATGTTATCAATTGGTCGAAAGCTGCTAACTTTTCTTTGTTTAATGACACGCCACCACTTTGCACCAACTTACGCATTTCGCCTTTTGATGAGAAAACAGCTGCATTGTCTACAAACAAGTCTATTGCTTTTACGCCTTCATTCAATGCCTCACGAGAAACTTCAAACTGAGGAACTCCTTCAAATACGGCCAAAAGAGTTGCCTCATCGAGTTTTTTCAAGGCATCCGACGTGGCGTTTCCAAACAAAATGTTCGAGGCTTCTACAGCAGCATTATATTCCTCTTCGGAGTGTACCATAATAGTTACCTCTTTCGCCAAACGTTTTTGAAGCACACGCAAATGAGGAGCTTCATCTTGTTGAGCTGTCAAGTCGTTAATCTCTTCTTTTGTGAGCGAAGTGAATATTTTGATGTAACGTTCCGCATCGCTATCGCTCACATTCAGCCAAAATTGATAGAACGCATAAGGAGTGGTATATCGCGCATCGAGCCACACATTGCCCGATTCAGTTTTACCAAATTTGCCTCCATCCGCTTTCGTAATAAGGGGGCAGGTCAAGGCATAGGCCTCTCCTCCATTGGTGCGACGGATAAGCTCTGTTCCTGTAGTGATGTTTCCCCACTGATCGGAGCCACCCATCTGAAGCTTACAGCCTTTTGTGCGGTTCAGGTGTACATAGTCGTATCCTTGGAGCAGCTGGTAAGTAAATTCAGTGAAAGAAAGTCCATCGCGCGCTTCACCGTTCAAGCGTTTCTTTACAGAGTCTTTTGCCATCATATAGTTTACGGTGATGTGTTTGCCCACTTCACGAGCGAAGTCGAGGAATGAGAACTCTTTCATCCAGTCGTAGTTGTTCACCAATTCGGCGCGATTGGGTGCATCCGATTCGAAATCGAGAAACTTGCCCAATTGCTTTTTGATACAATCTTGGTTGTGACGAAGAATGTCTTCAGTCAGCAGATTGCGTTCTGCCGATTTGCCCGAAGGGTCGCCAATCATTCCCGTTGCACCGCCAATCAGTGCCAATGGCTTGTGGCCACAACGTTGCAAATGGCGAAGCATCATCACACCACAGAGGTGTCCGATGTGCAATGAGTCGGCTGTGGGGTCGATACCAAGATAAGCCGTAACTTGTTCTTTTGCCAACAATTCTTCTGTGCCGGGCATCATATCGTGCAGCATGCCACGCCACCTTAATTCTTCTACAAAGTTCATCGTAATGATAATTTGTTTAAATATTTACTTTGCAAGCAAAAGTACTACTCTTTATCTGAACAACCAACACTTAACCATTAAAAAACACTTTATCAACATTTTGCATCACTTGGGCTTGCAATGCTTTACTATCCATCGAAAGTATTTGTGCGGCCTGCTGATAGGTTTGAGCAATGGGCAGAAGAGATTCGTCGGTTTCAAAGAAGAGCGATGACACAGGAACACACAGCAAGGATTCGGCATTGAACCGAGCACCAAACGAAAGATACAATCCTGCATCTACGCATTGTGCGGCCAGTTGGGGCTTGCCACGAAAACCGTGAATAACCCAAGCATTGCGAGGCTTTAGCTTTCTCCTTAGCATCATTATCTCATTGTGAGTTTTTACAGCGTGAATAATCAACGGCACGTTTAGCCTATCGGCCATTTGCGCTTGATATAGAAAAACCTCCATTTGAAGACTCCACGGAGTGCTGCAAAGTTTATCAAGCCCTGCCTCGCCCACCGCCACCACTTGAGGCAACAGAATTGCTTTTTCTAAAATATCCTTTTCATTGCTTAGCGCATCACAAGTGACATACCACGGATGAATGCCTATCGAAGCATACTCCACGTTGGTAATCTGAGCCACATCGCTTGGCATACAGCTCCAAACGGCTTTCGCTGGCTGCGTAGGAATGATGTGTGTATGTATGTCGATAATGGAGGTCATAGACAGAGGATGTTAAGGAACGGGATCGTATCCCGACCCACCCCATGGATGACAGCGCAAGATGCGACGAACAGAGAGGTAGAAGCCTTTGAGCGGGCCGTGTTTTTTTATTGCTTCGATGGCATATTGAGAGCAAGTGGGAGTGAACCGACAAGAAGGAGGAGTGTGCGGTGAAATGCAAGCCCGATAGAAATAAATGGGCAGCAATAGGATGTAAGAGAACACCCTTTTCATGCTGTTTTCTCGATGATACGCGAAAGCAGTGTCTTTATCTTAGCTTCTATCTCTTGCGTAGTGACAAACTGATCGGAGAGATAGATAAACGAGATGGCGAGGGAATACTCTTTGGCTTGAAGAGCCTCAAAAAGAGGGTGTTTATTAAGTCTATACCCTTCGCGTATTTGACGTTTCACGTAATTGCGTTTCACGGCACGCTTAAACCGTTTTTTGGGCACACTTATCAAAATAGACGCAGGTGCAGCTTGTTTTTCAACTTCCACAAACACCACCCGTAGCGGAAACACCGAAAAAGAACGTGAAGTTCCCCCAACAAACATCTTATCAATAAGAAGTTTGCTACACAATCGTTCGGTTTTGGGCAAAGTGTTGTTATTCATCGGATAAAAAAAGCGAATTGCACATACTCAAGTTTCGATGAGGTTTCTCTTCCTCAAAGATAGTTTGAGAATCTGCAATTCGCAAGTTATAAATTATTTCCCTTTGTTTTCCTCTTTGATAAACATATCAAGAGCAGCAGTCATCGAAGGAGCTTTTACCGTAGGAGCTTCCAAATCGAGGCGAAGACCAGCATCACGCACAGCCTGAGCAGTGGTAGAACCGAATGTTCCAATTTTGATGTTTTGTTGGTCGAAGTCGGGAAAGTTCTTTTGCAAAGAAGAGACTCCCGCAGGACTAAAAAACACAAGCATATCATAGTCGAACTCTTCACCTTCGGCAAAGTCATTGCTCACCGTGCGATACATCACCACCTCTTTGTGTTGAATTTTGTTTTTATCCAGCAGGTTGCCAAGGTCGTCATTGTGTACGTCCGATACGGGAACTAAATATTTCTCATTTTTATGTTTCAAGATAGACGGAATCAAATCTTCTATTTTCCCTGTGTTGCCAAAGAATATTTTACGCTTGCGATATTGCACATATTTTTGAATGTACAAAGCAACTTGCTCGGTCACACAAAAATATTTCATCGTTTCGGGTATAGCTACACGAAGCTCAGTACACAGATGAAAGAAGTGGTCGATGGCGTGACGAGAAGTGAACAACACGGCGGTATAATCTAAGATAGACACTTTTTGCTGTCTTACCTCTTTTGCCGAAACACTTTCAACTTTGATGAAAGGTCGGAAATCAATCTTCAACCCATATTTTTCAGCAATGTCGTAATAGGGAGATTTTTCTGAAGCAGGCTTTGGCTGCGATACAAGTACCTTCTTTATTTTCAACGTCCTAAAGTTTTATTGTCAACAAATTGTTAATATCCAGCAAACCTCGATACAAAAGTAAACAAGGTATGATTTCAAGGGCACAAAAGTACAAAATTAAAAGGAATAGGGAGAAATAATTATTGAAAAAAAGCTTTACCCATTTATAAAACATCAATAATTTAACAAATAACCCCAAAAACAAACCAATTGTCACTAAATAAACTACCTGTAAATCGAAATAAATCAGCAATAGCACGAATGGGAAAAGTGCAAATCCAAAATAATAAATCAGGGTGGAATAGGAACTAAGCCACGCATCTGTCCTATTTTTATCAAGAAACACCCAACCAATGAGCTGATACACCAGCCACTTTAGCACAAGGTATCCCACACAGCATCCTATGTAAATACCCATCAACCGAAAAGGAACTACATCTACCATCAGCCTTGGTGAAACATCGTTGAAATAGTTGAATATAAAAAGTCCACCAAACACGCATGTCTGGAGCAGTAGAAGCAATTGAAACCGCCCATCTACATCGGCCGCATCGGCAAATATACTGGCACGTTCGCGCTGAAACATAAAGCTTTTCGCTTGCAGAAGCATCTGTTTTCTGCTGCGTGCGAGCACAAAAGAGGACATAAAGAAACAAAGCAGCAAAACCAAGGCGATAAAATCGTCTTTGCGCGGCGAATAAGTTACGGGAGTGCCTTCGCCAATTATCTGAAGCAAAGTCAACATCATATCGCCGCAAATTTACGAATGGACGAATCCCATACGGGCGTGTTGCGCACCAACTCCAAAGCTTCGGCGGGGGTGTTGGCCACCTTCCATATATCGCCGTGCTGTGTACGCATAAAATTCTCTTCGATTGCTCTATCGAGCATCTGAAGCAAGGGGTCGAAATAACCATTCACATTGAGCACCACAATGGGGTTCAAGTAAAGTCCCAATTGCTTCCACGTGATGATTTCGAGAAGCTCCTCGAGTGTTCCACAACCACCGGGGAGTGCTATCACTGCATCGCTGAGTTGCGCCATCAGTTGCTTACGTTCGTGCATTGTGGGCACTTCTATAAGTTGGGTTAGCCCTTTGTGATGCCAGTTTTGCTCTATCATAAAGGTGGGTATCACCCCCGTCACCTCACCCCCACTCGCCAAAGCAGCGTCTGCCGAAGCACTCATCAGCCCAATGCTGCCGGCACCATTCACCAATCGGATGTGTTGCTCGGCAAGCAGCTTGCCAAGTTCCTGAGCTGCTTCAAAATAAACAGGTTCTATCTTGGTGCTCGATGCACTATATACGCATATTGATTTTATCTGGTTCATAAAGTATGAGTGGTCTGAGTATTTAGACATATAGAATATTTGCAAAAGTACAGATTTTGAGTAGACTAACGGTAATGACTGAGATGTTTTTGTTCTCAAAGGCGTATTTTAGATGAGTGAGTTATGAGAAGTAAGCACTTCATAGGATGGATGTACACATTTGAGTTGCTAACTATGTATATCCAATATGCTGGATATAGCTACTCAATGTGCTGGATATAGCTACCCAGCAAGCGGGATAGGCCTTGCCAGCAACCAGTCTATTTACTTACTGATAATAAGTAAGTTACATTTTCTCCACAAACAGGGTTTGTAGAGCATTGAAGAGTAAACACCCAATTGATTGCTTTTGGTCTATTTGTCTTAAAAACGCTCTTTGTGTTTTTATAGAAACTCAATCAAGTTGATACCACCTTCCAAGTGCTTTCCATTGTAAATTAAATAAGGAGTGCTGTGTATATTGTTCTTATCAAGCCATTCCGATTGTTCATTCAACCGCTCGTTCACCTGTGTTGTGTTTGGAGTGTTTTGGTAGTTTTTCTCATATTTTTTGGTGTTCCCCGAGTGATACCAACGGTTCAAAGCTTCCCATATCTCACTATTGCCTTTATCCAGTGTTTCTGCCACAATAGCCCCTATCACACCATTTCCACCATATTCTTGCATCAACACAAACTGAATGCGCGTGGAGTTGAGCTTACCTTCTACTCTGAGTTTGTTTAGTTGCAGAAACAGCGCACGGCAATATTTGCAATACACGCCCAACACCAGCGTCACTTCTTGCTCAAACTCTTCGTTTTGCTGCCACACAATGCTTCCCGAATCTTGTGTTTCTACTTGTTTGGCATTGTCCAATATCTCTTTTCTGATGGTAGGATTCTTCAAAAACAACCCCATATTGCTGTTTTTCTCTTTTTGTGTTTGCCCTTTAAACAAAGCAACAACCCAATCGCACCAATAAAACACACTAATGCCCACACACATACCCAGCACAACGGGAGGGAATGACCACAAGGAGATTCTATTGGACTGCACAAACAGGCTACCCACCACGCAAGCGGTAGCTGTGAGAAAAAGACAGAACTGCACCCATAGACAGTTTTTACACCACGACTTCACTACAAAGGCTTGATAATAGATGCTCCAACAGGGAAAAAGAACGGCAAGCACGCTGCAAGGCAGTAGCCACGCATAGAGCGCAGGAAAGAGCAGAACCACCAGCAAGTAGCTGACAAAATAGGTCATACCTACCACGCCCAGCGAATAAATCCCCAGCAACTTTCCACCAGCCGAATTGACCACAGCGTGACAACTACCGCTACACTCATCGGTAATGATGCGGTGACAAAAATAGATGCCTACCAATTGTAGCAATACAAGCACCGCCATTACCACTTTAGACACCACATCGTTGGCAATCACATCTCCCCTACCCACACCCAAATAGAGCAATACAATCAGCGCAAGCATAGCTACCCGAGCGACCCACGGCAATCCGTATAAAACGGCCGTTTGCAAGCGGTGATAGAGTAATTCCGGTTCGTGAGCATCCGTTGTGTCAACCCCCAAAATGGCCTGTCCTATGCTTTGATGTAGCACAGTCATCTCTTTGGGAGCCTCTTTCAGCACAATGTGCCTGCCTTCGTAGATTAATATGATGGGATAACACAGATGCTCTATGTCGCCTTCTTCAAGACGAATGGGAGTGACCTTGGCATTAAAAGCCTCCAATATATTTCTCAGGCCATAAAACGAGTCGGCGTAAGGGGCCTGCGAATAGACTTGCTGTGCATACATTGTTGTATGAGCAATATCGAGCGAGTTGAGTATTTGAGAAATGTAGTGCATAAGTTAGCTATTTAAAGTGTTTGGATGGTGTCTTCATTATCGTCGAATGTCATAAAATAGAGTTCCTGCGACACGGTTTTATATACGAAAGGCAAATAATACCTTTCGGTATGCTTGATAATTCTGGCATTGGTGGAAAGGTGCATAAAAGAAGTGCGCTCAATCTTTTTATCGGGCACGATAGAAGCAAAGAAAGGAGCTGTAACGAGTAAAAGGCCAGGACCATTCCTGTGCGACCTCAAAACCAGTAATTCTCGCACCACCACGCTATTTCCGTGGCGGGAGCACTTTAAATATGCAATCGGGTTGTCTTCTTTGTAGCAAATGAAAGAAAGAGGGGCATATACATCATCGGAATAAGGATACATATCCACAGGCACTTCTCGCTTTTCGCTATCCCACACGTGAAAGGCCGCCTCCAAACTATCGTGTACCACAGACGGTTCTTCGCCAAAGCAGCACACCCGATAACCTGCACGCATATAGTGTTGCTGCAAAGGCAGCAAACGTTTGGACAGGTTTTCCCAAACAGCATTTATGTCTTTCTTACTCCTATCCACCAAGTGTAAATACATACAAGGGCCTGTGTACAATTCATTCTCTGTTGCAAAGCGTTTCAAGAAGTCGGAATAGGTGTTGCTATATACTATTTTCAGCACAAACTTCCGTTTCTGTTCTTTACAATAATCAAGAGCAGAGTACAAAAGAGCCTTAGATACTCCTTGCCCACGCATTTTTTCTACTACATATAGATAGAGTACAATATATCCCTCTCCGTAAGGAGATAGAATAATGATGCCCTCTTCGGGCTTACCGATACAGATTTTCTTATCAATATCAGTAGAGAGGTATAAGGATAAATCGGCTTCAAACGAGTTTGAAAGAAGTGTTTCGGCGGGAATAAGATTATAGCGCATCGATGTATTTTTTCAGTTTTTGAATGGCTCTGCTCTCTATCACACGTATGTTGGCATAGCTCAAGTTCATCATCGAGGCAATCTCGAGCAGCTTCATCTCTTTGTAATAGTGCAAAATAAGAATGTCTCGCTCACGCTCCGAGAGAGATTGCAAACCTTTGGTCAACATCTGGAGATTATCGGCATAGTCGTCTTCTAACACCTCTTTCTTCAGGTAGGTTGCCTCTGGAACAAGCTCTAAAGAGAGAAGACGGTTTGTTGAATTGCTTCTATAATAGTCGACTACCGCATTGTGAGCGATGCGATATATCCAAGTGGAAACAGAGGCACGTGTTTTATCAAAGGAGTGGTAGCCGGCAATTACTTTATGAAAAATATCAGCCACCAAATCTTCTACATCATTACAGCTACTTTCCAACTTGCTGCGTACATAGCCTACAACTTTGGGATAATAGTCTGTGTACAATTGTGTAAGTTCGGCATCAACCGAACCATCCTTTGTTTTTAGCAGTATTTGTTTCATTCTCCTTTTTTTGAGTATGTATTGTGGGTTGCAATTCGCCCGCAGCATTGAGCATCAACTCATCGTCCGACAACTCCATTTCACCACTATCCAGCTCTGCCGGATACCGCTCCATTGTTTCGTCAATCAAAAGCCGAAGTTCATCGTTCTGTTCAAAACGTTGATAATCCAACAGGTTCTTTAGTGCATCATTTATTTTCATACCTTGCATTGTTATGGTTAGCCTTAAGCTTTATACGTAGACAGCCCAATAATGTTACAACTACAATTGTCTTTTTACCAATTCGCTGAAATAACCCTGTTGCGCCATTAGCTCATCGTAGGTTCCAGTCTCCACCACTTCACCTTTATCGAGCACCAATATGCGATCGCAATTGCGAATGGTAGAAAGACGATGAGCAATAACAATCTTTGTACATTTGAGCGAGTCCAATGAGTCTATCACCACCCGCTGAGTAATGTTGTCTAAAGCAGAGGTTGCTTCGTCGAATATAAGCAATGAGGGTTCGGATGCCAAAGCACGTGCTATGAGAATGCGCTGCATCTGCCCTCCCGAAAGCCCACCTCCTCCCTCGGTGACGTGTGTGTATATGCCCATTGGCATTTCCTCAATATCTTGTTTTAAGCCCACCATCTCCATCAGCTCCCACGCTTTCTCTTCGGTAAGCTGAGGGTTGGTGATAGCCAAGTTGGAAAGTATGCTCCCTGTAAACAGCTTACTGGTTTGCAACACCACGCCAATCTTTCGGCGAAGTGACTGCAAATTTACGTCATTGATGTCTATTTGATTGTAATAGATAGCACCTTTTAGTGGCTTTTCAAAACCCAATAAGAGGCGTACCAAAGTAGATTTTCCACAACCAGTTTTCCCTACTATGCCAACATATTCGCCCGAAGATATTTTCAGAGAAAGGTCTTGAAAAATATAAGGCGATTTATCTGAGTAACGGAAGTCTACGTGGTTGATGGCAATTGTTCCATCCATATATTCCAACTCTTTTTTCTCGGTATAGTGTTCGGGTACCTCATTCAAGATGGGTTTGGCCAAATCCATCAATGGAAAGATTTGTGCCACAGAAGAGACTACCCCACTCAACGAAAGTGCGGCTCCATTCATCAAACCAAAAGCTACTGTAAAGGCCATAAACTCGGCAGGAGTGACTAAGTGTTTCGCTCCAACGATATAGAATATCAACGTGCTAAGCAAAGTAACTCCTTCGCTCACAGCACCACTGACTTTCATTATCAACGGCGGATTGTACTCGTACTGTGCCTTCTCTTTATACTTCTCGGCCCATTGCGCATAGGCTCTTTTCTCACTTCCAGTTAGTTTAATCTTTTGTATGCCATTGATAAGTCCCAAAAGCATTCCCGATAGTTTTGCTGAAGCCATTTTTGTTTTCCCTAACACACGAGCCGAAATAAAGGTGTTGAGTGCGGAAAATAGCAGAGTAAACAGAATGACACCTGTGGTAGGCATCACAAATTGAGGAGCAATGACAGATAGTTGGAATAGATAAACGAAAGACAATGAAAAACCTATCACAGCAGTGAGTATGCTTCCGAAAAACAACTCCACTATCTCGCCAATGTAGCTGGAACGTTCTGCCAATTCGCCCGATGTGAAACGTTTGTAAAATGTGACGGGCAAAGATAGTAATCGCATATACAAAGCTGGGGTTAGGGTTGTGTTTACTTTGATGTGCAACCGGGCAGACACAAGTGCCTTGCTGGTGCTAATAAGCATCCCCGACAAGAGTGTGAAAAGATACATCACACCTACACCAGCCAGTAGCACGGTGCTGTTTGTTTTGAGCACTTTATCGAAAAGCAACACGTTGATGTAGGGAAGCATCATACCAATGAGCACCACCAAAAGAGAGTAGAACAGAAAGCTTATCACTTCCGTTTTGGTTATCTCTTTTGTAGAAAAAAGAAGCAGGTCGCGTATGGTGAGAGCTCGCCGAGGAAGTGTGCGATAAAAAGAGATGGCGTTTGGGTTTAGTTCTGTTTTCTTCGTCACACGTACCATCTTCTGTGTCACTTTATCTCTGTAATAGTAATGTCCCCATTTGCCTGGAAGCAATGCCACTTCATCGTCATCTTTATCCAAAGCAAGGAAAGCACCAAAACCTTTCTTATACCATTTGTCTTTCAAGGTGATGCGACGAGTGATGAGATCGTGCAGATTGCCCACTTTGTAATAGTTTACAATGTCTTCTTGCGCCCTCGACAGCCCTTCTTCGTTGCTCGAACGTCGAAACCGCAGCATCTCTTGTCCCATTACGATAGACGATAGATAGATGTTAGCGTCGTGTACACCTTCGTCGTCTCTTCGCTTTCGCGTGTTTAGCTGTTCTTCAAACCAATGCATTGTTTCCTCTTCGTTATGTGTACGATACTAATTCTGTGTATTTCCCATTGAGTGCCATCAGCTCATCGTGTGTGCCTTGCTCTATGATTCGCCCTTTTTCGAGCACGATAATCTTATCACAATCGCGAATAGTAGAGAGTCGATGCGCCACTACCACACAGGTAATGCCTCTGTTTGCGATTTGCTGCACTGTGGCGTGTTCGGTCAGTGCATCGAGCGCATTAGTGGCTTCATCCAAAAAGATAATTACGGGATCTTGCGCCAAGGCGGTTGCTATCTCCATTCGTTGCATCTGTCCACCCGAGAAGTTCTTCCCTCCTTCGAGCACGGGGCCTGCATAACCTAAGTCTCTACTCACTATATCTTCGTGTATCTGAGCATCGCGGGCAGCCATAATGATTTCGAAATCTTCGATGGATTGATCCCACATCTTGAGATTTTGTGATATAGTGCCCTCAAACAAGCTTATCTGCTGACTCACTGTGGCTATCGAACCCGTAATCTGCTCACGAGGATAGGAATCGCGCGGCTTGTCGTCAAATAGAACCTCACCGCTCCAAGGTTCGTAAAGCCCATTTATTAGCTGCACCAAGGTAGATTTACCACATCCACTGCTGCCCACAAGAGCAATCTTTTGACCCGGAAGAATGGTGAGCGAAAAGTCTTCGATGATGGGAGGTAGTAGCTTGTTGTAACCAAACGTGAGGTTTTTCAATTCGATTTTGCCACCCAGCTTCTCTATGCCCGACATATCGGTGGGCGAACTGTAGTTCACATCGGGCTTATGTTCCATCACATCGTCCACACGCTCCATCTGGCTACGCATCTCGAACATTTGTTGCCCCACGTTAATGAGCGAAGTGAGAGGTGCAAGCAGAAAAGTGAGAAACCCTTGAAAAGCAAGCAAAGTACCAATGGTGAGATGACCCAACATAATTTGGTGAATACCCGTCAGAAGAAGAAGCCCCACTACCATAGATTGAAGCAACTCTGGCACCACACCAAGCAGCAAATTGAATGACATATATTTGACCGAAGCATTGGAAGACATAGACTGTACCCCCGACCAACGTTCAAAGAAGTTATTTTCGGAACCCGACGATTTGATTGTCTCTATCATCTGTATGCCCGAAGTGGTGATGGAAGACAACAACCCGTCATAGCGAAACTGCACACGCGACAAGTTGATGCGAAACATCGAAATCATACGATACAAGATAATATTAACTCCCACTGCACCAAGACAAATAATGGTGAGTAACGGACTGTAATGAAACATAATACCGAGAAAGACAAACAGCATAGCAATATCAATCAAGATAGGTGCCAAAGTAGAAATCAGCACTTTTGCTATGTTTTCATTGGATTGCTGACGAAGCACAATATCGCTGGCATATCGCTGCGAAAAAAAGTTGATGGGCAAGCGAATAATGTGCCAAAAGAACTGCGCATTGGCACTGATTGCCATTTTACCCTCTACCTTGAGCAGATATACAGAGCGAATGATGGCAATAGTAACCTGAATGATTAAGGCCCCCACCATAATGTAGGTAAGAGCAGGCATCCATTCAAGGTGATTGCCCGTAAGAATATGATCCATAAACACCTTGCCAAACACAGGGTAAAGCACTCCTAACAGCGTAGCAATGGCAGCAGAAATCATAATGAACAGAAAAGGTACCAAAGTACCCTTTAGACGAGGACGTATGAAGTCGATTATCTTTTTCTGTTGTCCATCGGCCACAAAATTTTGTGTAGGAGTGAGCAACAGCACCACGCCAGTAAACGATGCGTTAAACTCCGCCTTCGACACCTTTATCTTTCCTGCAGCCGGATCGTTGATAATGGCATAATTACCTTGAAAACCACAAAGCACCACGTAGTGACACAGGTTCCAGTGCAATATGCAAGGGACATTTAGTTTTCGCAGGTTTTCGGGTTCCATTTTGTAGCCTTTTGCCTCCATACCATATCCCCGAGCAGCTAACAAAATATTTCGGGCTTGGGCTCCATCGCGCGATACGGCACAAGCATCACGCAAGCGATCCATACCAACCCATTTTTTATAATAGCCCAATATCATCCCCAAACAGGCTGCACCACATTCGGTTGCTTCCATCTGCATCACAAGGGGCACATTGCATACTTTGCTCATTACTTCCACATTAAGTCAAAAGGAGACATTTCGCCCGAAATGTGTGCGGTAAGACTCCAAACAACAAAACCCACCACCAACAGCAAAATGGCAATGAGCACTATCCAAACCGACGTGTTGGTCACTTGTAGATGTTCGTCCAATTTCTCAGGCGAGCGCAGTCCTTCCAAACTTTCTTTCCGAAATAAATCCTTTTTCATACACTTCCCTTTTCAACATTGTTCAATAAATACGCTTGTGCAATACTTATTTTAGCATCCATGTCTTATTTATCATCAAATTTAATCGAAAAGTCCTATATTTACAAATAAATAGCATTGAAACACAAGTAAATGGCATTTTTCTATCGAAAAATGTAACAATATCTATTGAACTCCGTATATATGAAAAAAACAAGCAAATAAAACATCTATCGTGAAAAGGTTGCAACAGAACATAAAAAGTCCCATCACAACCCTACTCACTTATTGGCGTGGAATTTATTATCAACCTTTCTTTATTAACAATACGCCAGCCAGAGTAGGGTTATAATAGGAACCTACCAATTAATGATTAAATCGAAAAACAAAGACACATTGCAAAATATTACATACGTCTTTTTAGAATCATCACGATCCCTTATTTCATATCCTAAAGATCAAAACATCCTTCCAAACAAGCTCTGACACCATCGCATATTTCCACACGATAATCGCCCGAAGCTTCATTGCTCAAATCTATCTGGACGGAATTTTGCATAGAGCAATCGGTCACGCTTACCACACTTTCGGTTGCACAATCAATCACACTCACCACTACATACGACAATGGAGAAGGAAACTCAATCAACAACGTGCTACCACCAATGAAAGCTTGCGCATAAGTGCGTGCAGGCATCCTCATAGAAGCTTCATCTTCCTCATCTTGTATTTTATCCTTAAGAGGTATATTACGATAATTGTTCAAAGGCGCACAGATGTAAACAATATTTTCAGCATTGATTATAAGATTGTGCGAAGCCACAAGAAGGCACATAAAAAATAATAGTCTTTTCATTTTTGCATAGTAATTAGCGTTTGTACTATGAGCAAAACTAAAGAAGTTTTCTGAGAAATTTGTAAAAGAGTATATGTAGTTTTATGTTAAACATAAAAGACACAAACCACTACTAATCAATATGATAAAGCTTTAATTTAACAATTATTGTGTGTAATCGAGTTTTAGAGGAAATGAAGAACTTTAAAATTGTCTGATAAAATCGTCTAAAGGAAGTGTAGCGTCTTTCTCCATACGCTCAAGCACCAAAGTTCGTCTTTTATAAATCATATTGCGTGTGCGATGAAAAAGCTGTGCTATATCTGTATAATTAAATCCCATTTTCAGCAAACTGCAAAAATACACATCCTCTGGCTTCAATAGAGGAAACTGTTGCAACAGCCTCACAGAAAACGATTCGGTGATGCAATCCAGTTCATACACCATTTTTTTCCATTGCTTTTCGGTGAACACAGGTTTGTTTGTCTCTTCCGACGTTGCTTTTCCAAGAAAAAGAGTTAGTTTCTGAAAAGAGGGCAACACGGGAAGCATACGCTCAAAAAAATGCTCTTTCTCTTGCATAAGTTCTGCCAGTTGTGCTTCAAGATAAGCCACTTTGATGCGATCGTCTTCGCACTCCAACATCAGATTTTGCAGACGTGCTATCTCATTGTTTTTCTTAATCATTTGTGCCTCGATAATTGATGTTTCTTTTACAAAAGCACGCAATCGTTTTCGATGGTTGGATATGCGCCACAAAAGATATAGAAGCAAAAGTGTGATGCAGCCTATCACCAGCCACAATTCAAATTGTCGCCTTTGCGAATCCACCTTTTTTTGCCAAAGAAGCTCTTGATAAATCACATCTTTTAGGTTTTTCATTGTTTCCACAGGCTGATACACTGTCGAAATCATATCGGTGTACACCTGAGCAGAGTCATTCATTTGGAGTGCCATTTCTGGATTGTTTTGTTTGCGAGCCAACTCCGAGAGTAGCGTATAAGAAGAGCGACGAGTACGATTGTGAGGTGATTTCGCACTGATGTTAAGGTAGTGAAAAGCTGAGTCATATTGCTCTATGTGCAGATAAGTTTCCCCCAACATCAAGCTGCTGCTATAATGGCGAGTTGTGTCGGATTGAAGCTGAAGATAGGAGCGACACCAATAAATTGCTTGTTCATAATTGGGGATATAACTATTGAGACCTGCAAGCAAAAGGGCCGAATATCGTTCCGTTCCCTTACTCTTTGTAGTGTGTGCTATGTTTTGCGCACGTAGCAGATATTCTTCGGCCTCTTTATAATAAGGTTTTCCCTTCTCTACACATATCTTTCCCACATTGTTGAGAACTATCGCAAGACGTATGGAGTCGTTGTTGATTTCGGCAGATTGTATGGCTTCTTTATAGTAATCTTCTGCCTCCTTTATTAAGTCGTTGTTATAGCAGATATTCCCCAAACAGTTGGCCACCAAGCAAGCGTATTCTCCTTCATTTATCTCTTGAGCCATTTTTCGTGCCACAGTGAGATGATGGATACATAATGCCACGCTATCCAAATCGTAATAAATGCGGCCCAAGTAGTAGTGAGCCTTCAGCTGTAGAGAAGGGGGTGCATCGTGTTTCTCGTAATAATAAAGCACACTTTTCATCAACGAATCGCCAGTAGACTCCACTTTATTCTTGTTTTGAGCAATGGTCAGCAACAGGCCATAAGTCGCATTTTCGGATGCAGAAAGATGAGGTGGGCAGCCTTGTTCGAGTATATAAAGAGCACTGTCGGGACGATGCTTCATCAAGCTATCTACCGAGTGCCATACGCCTAAGTAACTTTGCCCGCTATCTCTACACGAGGCAAACATTAAACATAGTAAAAGAATAGATGATAAGAGTAGTTTGTGCATAATGAATACAAAGTTATTCATTTTTTAATTACACACGTGGCATTTATATCAAAAAAAATCACCCTTTGAATACTTCTATCCAAAGGGTGATTCATTCTGTGAAAACTAAAAACTACACAGTTTATAGGTTAAAGGCCTTTTTGATAGGCTCTACATAATCCAATTTTTCCCAAGTAAACAACTCAACTTCTATCTCTTTATCGCCTTCGTAGCGGCTCTCAAAGTTTTTAGTCACCACTTGTGGTTCGCGGCCCATATGTCCGTAGGCTGCAGTTTCGCTGTAAATAGGATTACGCAGTTTCAAGCGTTCTTCGATAGCTTTTGGGCGCATATCAAACAGTTCATCTATTTTCTTAGCTATCTCTCCATCACTCAATTTCACATTGCTACGTCCGTAAGTATCCACAAAGATATTGATAGGACGAGCCACGCCAATGGCATAAGATACTTGCACCAATATTTCGTCGGCTACACCTGCTGCCACCAAGTTTTTGGCAATGTGGCGGGCTGCATAAGCTGCGCTACGGTCTACTTTGCTGGGGTCTTTTCCCGAAAATGCGCCACCACCGTGGGCTCCTTTGCCACCGTAAGTGTCTACAATGATTTTTCGACCTGTAAGCCCTGTATCTCCGTGAGGTCCACCAATCACAAACTTACCCGTAGGATTCACGTGATAGGTGATATTTTCGTTGAATAGAGCCAACACATCGGGATGGTTGATTGAAGCAACCACACGTGGCATCAGCACTTCAATTACATCTTTGCGGATGATAGCGAGCATCTCTTCATCTGCTTTTGCTTGCGCTTCGTCCGAGCTGTCGACTGGTTGTATAAAGTCATCGTGCTGTGTAGACACCACAATGGTGTCGATGCGCACAGGTTTGCGATTGTCATCGTATTCAATAGTAACCTGACTCTTTGCATCGGGGCGAAGGTAAGTCATCACCTTTTCTTCGCGACGAATATCGGCAAGTACTTGCAAGATGCGATGCGACAAATCGAGCGACAAAGGCATATAATTCTCTGTTTCGTTGGTAGCGTATCCAAACATCATTCCTTGGTCGCCAGCACCTTGATCCATTGGGTCTTGACGCTCTACACCACGGTTAATATCGGGGCTTTGCTCGTGTATGGCCGAAACCACACCACAAGAGTTTCCTTCAAACATATAGTCTGCTTTGGTGTAGCCAATCTTTTTGATTACTTCGCGCGCCACTTGTTGCAAGTCGATATACGCTTCTGTTTTCACTTCTCCAGCAATCACTACCTGACCAGTAGTAACCATTGTTTCGCAAGCTACTTTCGAACTGGGGTCGTAGGCCAACAGTTTGTCAAGTACAGCGTCCGATATTTGATCGGCCACTTTATCGGGGTGTCCTTCCGACACCGATTCGGATGTGAATAAATATCCCATAACTGTAATTATGAATTATAAATTGTTGTATCAAAAGATAATGAAACGGGGTAGGAGATGAGTAGATTCAAAAGCTCACTAAGAGCGCAGAAAAGGAATGTTGTTTTAGCATTTTTTTCTGTGGTTGCAAGCTACTCAAATCTTTCCACAATCAATTATCGAATGCAAAGATAACTCATTTATAAATAACTAATCATTTTTGAGCCGACAATTTAACAATATCTCTTGAATTGTGATATTTAGTAACGGATGAACCACTTGTGGAGCTATCTCTTCGAGGGGTTCGAGCACAAACAGTCGTTCGGCAAGATGTGGATGGGGGAGTGTTAGCCGGTCGTTTTGCATTATCACATCGCCACAGAGCAGCAAATCAATGTCTATCAGGCGGTCGTGATAGATACCATCGACCGATTTATGGGTTCTGCCTATTTCACACTCGATGCTTTGTGTACGCTCCAACAGCTCCAACGGTTCGAGAGTGGTTTCTACGCAGAGTGCGGCATTCAGAAAAGAGTTGTGAGAATGAAAACCCCACGGTGCAGTGACGTGAAAAGCGGAAAGGGACACCACGTGCCCAATCCGCTCTTCTATTTTTCGAACAGCCTCGTTGAGGTTCTGTTCTTTATCTCCTAAGTTTGTACCAAGACTGATATAAACCTGCATCATTTCATCAATCGATAATCAACATTGCATCGCCATAAGTACCAAAGCGATAACCTTCTTTCAATGCAACCTCATAGGCAGCCATCACTTGATCGTAGCCGCCAAACGCCGCTGTAATCATCAGCAGGGTAGAGAATGGCATATGGAAATTAGAAATCATGGAGTTGGCTACCGTAAATTCGTAGGGTGGGAAGATAAATTTGTTAGTCCATCCATCAAATTCCTTCAAATGCCCGTCGGTGCTCACTGTGCTTTCGATAGCACGCATCACCGTAGTGCCTACCGCACACACGTTGTGGCCTGTATCTTTGGCTTTGTTTACCATACTCACCGCCTTGGCATCCACAACCATTTGTTCCGAGTCGGTCTTATGTTTTGTCAAGTCTTCTACATCAATATCGCGGAAGTTGCCCAAACCAGCGTGCAAGGTGATGAATGAAAAGTCTATTCCCTTAATCTCCATACGCTTCATCAGCTCGCGGCTAAAGTGCAAGTTGGCAGTAGGCGCAGTTACCGCACCTTCGTTTTTAGCGAATATCGACTGAAAACGTTCTTCGTCTTCGGGCACTACTTCGCGGTTGACAATGGTACGTGGGATGGGGGTTTCGCCCAGTGCATACAGGGCTTTCTTAAACTCATCGTGTGGCCCATCATACAAGAAGCGCAATGTGCGACCACGCGAAGTGGTGTTATCAATTACTTCGGCCACCATCGAGTCGTCTTCGCCAAAGTAAAGTTTATTTCCGATACGTATTTTGCGGGCTGGGTCTACCAACACGTCCCACAAACGCAGCTCTTCGTTTAGCTCGCGAAGCAAAAACACCTCGATTCGAGCACCAGTTTTCTCTTTATTCCCATAAAGACGTGCCGGAAACACCTTTGTGTCGTTGAACACAAACACATCCTTGTCGTCAAAGTATTCTAAGATGTCTTTAAACACTCGATGTTCAATCTCGCCTGTCTTGCGGTGAAGTACCATCAAACGCGACTCATCTCTAAACTTTGTCGGGTGCATCGCAATGCTCTCTTCCGGCAATTTGAATTTAAACTGTGATAGCTTCATAATCTATATTTAATATATTAATTATCCTTCTGTGACCTCTATTTGTTGTTGAGCAATCCATTCATCAAAGCGTTCGGGGTTCAAACATTTGTCCAATGTCACCTCTCCCACGCGTGTCCGTATCAGCCCTGTGAGATGCGCACCGCTGCCCAAAGCTTCGCCAATATCGCGCGCCAACGCCCGAATGTAGGTGCCCTTGCTGCACACCACGCGCACTTTTATTACAGGCAAGTCACACTCCAAAAGTTCTATCTCATCTATAACAAGCAACTTAGGCTTTAGTTCTACCTCTTCACCCTTGCGTGCCAAGTCGTAAGCTCTTTTACCATCTACCTTGCAAGCCGAATACGCTGGAGGTACTTGTTGTATCTCGCCCACAAAGGTGGGAAGTGTTTGTTCTACCAGCTCACGGGTAATGTGCTGCGTAGGGTAGGTGGCATCTATCTCGTGCTCCAAGTCGTAGGATGGAGTGGTAGCTCCCAACTGAATGGTAGCGACGTACTCCTTTGTTTGATACTGAAACTCCTCAATACGTTTGGTTGCCTTCCCGGTGCATACAATCATGACTCCAGTAGCCAATGGGTCGAGCGTGCCTGCGTGACCCACTTTCAATTTCTTCACACCAATTTTGCGACAAATGTGGTAGCGCGCGTGCCCCACAACCTTGAACGAAGTCCACTCCAAGGGTTTGTTAAAATAGAGAATCTCTCCCTCTTTAAAATTCATCAAATCTATTTATTGAATAAA
>CAMTPA010000045.1 GCA_947074275.1 uncultured Bacteroides sp. | reverse complement strand
TACACTAATCTTAACACTCTTTCCCTACACGACGCTCTTCCGATCTAGGAGGGATTCCAGGAAATGTTTTAAAAATGCTCCCTCGTTTTTTGCTTATTCCTGTTGATACAGCAATAAATGAGATTCAAGGTTCAAATACGGGTGTTCTGGGTAAAACACTGAATGAACTCTTTGATACGGTTAGAGAAAAATCTGAGAATTTTAAATCTGCTCAAATGTATTTGAATGAGTTGTCAAAAGAACTTGATCCATCAGATACAAAATCAGAATTTGGAAAAATGATGAAGGACCTAAATAGTGTTCTTTGCAGTGTTTTTCCAGAATCAAAGCTTCATGCCACTACTGATTTAAGCGATCCGACAAAAGTTTTAAAACCATCGTTTACTGTCGAAATGTCAAGCAACGTTCGAACACCAGTGCAAAATCAAGGCACGGGTATGGTTAGAGCTGCTATATTTGGAATGTTAAGATTCAGACAAAGATGGTTGTCTGAAAAGGAAGGCGAATTAACAAGATCCTTAATTATCTGCTTTGAGGAGCCAGAAATCTTTCTTCACCCAAGTGCTGCAAATCAAATGAGGGATACCATTTATGATTTAAGTAGTTCAACATCACAAATAATAGCATCTACACACTCGCCGTTTATTATTGATATTTCCCGAAAGCCACGACAGATATTAAACCGACTCAGTTGTGATAATAATGATGTATGCAGCACAAGTTTTTCGGTTAGTGATTCTTTTAAAGTTCTTCAAAATGAAGACCAAGAATATGTAAAAATGATATTAAAGATCGATGATTATATTGCAAGAGTATTTTTTACAAAAAATATTATTATTGTAGAGGGAGATACAGAAGATATATTAATTCGAGAGACTTTATCAAGATTGCCTAAATATGATTATTTAAAGTTAGTATCTAATTTTGAAGTAGTAAAGGCAAGAGGAAAAGCTGCAATTATAGGATTAGTAAAGTATCTTACCTCTATGGGTTTAAAACCAATTGTCGTTTGTGATAGAGACCAAGGAATAAGCGGAGCAGAAAAATTCAACAAACCAATAATAGATGCTGTTAATGGCAATGGCAAAGTAATTATGATGCATGAAAATGTCGAAGAAGAAATTGGATATAAAGCATTGACAGAAAAACCTTTCAAAGCATACATAGAAACATTAAAATGGGGAAACAAATGGAATGAAGTGCCAGAAAAGTGGCAAAGTAAGATGAAGGAGATATTTGGTGATTATGTACCGTAAAAAAATTAATCAAATCATTCGTAATCACAAAGTGAAATTTAATGTAAATATACATAAGTAGCTATAATGATTTTTTTATTTTGTAATCACTAATGTAATATGGATACAACATACCTTAAAGAGAAAAACTTTGAAGACGATATAGAACGCTACCTCATTGAGGAAGGCGGCTACACCAAAGGCTCACAAACCACATACGACCGCGAACGTGCTATAGATATGGCGGTGCTGATCTCATTTATTGAGGCCACGCAAGAGAAAGTGTGGAAAAGATATACAGCTAAATATGGAACAAGGGCTGAAGCACAACTATACAGAATGTTTCAAGATGATGTAGCTCGATATGGACTGATATATGTGTTGCGCAAAGGTATAACTGATAACGGCATGCACATAAAATTTTGTTACTTTGCCCCTGCATCGGAGTTAAACTCTGATTTAGTGGCTAAGTATAAAGCCAACATACTTACCGTTACTCGTCAGTTTGCCTACTCTGTACAAAACAGAAATACAATAGACATGGTATTATCACTCAACGGGATACCTATTGTAGCACTCGAACTAAAAAACCAAATAACAGGACAAAACCTCGAAAATTCAAAACGCCAATGGAAAGAAGATCGGGACCCCAAAGAGCTACTATTCCACTTCAATAACCGTATTCTTGCCTATTTCGGTGTAGACCTTTACGAGGCTGCAATGGCCACCGAACTTAAAAGAGAAAAGACATTCTTTATGCCCTTCAATCAAGGTTCGGCAGGTGCAGGCAGTGTGGGCGGAGCTGGCAACCCTGTTAGAGAGGACGGCAAATATATTACATCGTATATGTGGGAGGAAGTATTGAGACGTGATACGCTGCTATCTATCTTGCAACGCTACATCTCGCTACAAACAGAAGAGAAACTATCAATCATTGTCGATAAACACGGACGTGAGAAAGAGAAAAAAGAGACCTCTACCAAAATAATATTTCCACGTTACCACCAATTAGACGTGGTAGAGAAGTTGGTGGCTGATACCTCGTTAAATGGTGTCGGTACAAACTATTTGGTACAACATTCAGCAGGTTCGGGTAAATCAAACTCCATTGCGTGGCTCACCTATCGACTTGCAGCCTTACACAACACGCAGCAACAAAACATTTTTAATACTGTGTTCGTCATCACCGATAGACGTGTGCTGAACAAGCAGTTACAAAATACCATCCTTGGATTTGACCATATCGAGGGACAAATTGAAGTAATAAAAGATGATACACCTTCATCGGCATTGCGTGATATTATTAACAACGATAATACACGCATCGTTATATGTACACTACATAGATTTCCGATAATCTATAAAGAACTAACGAGCCGTAGCGGTAAACGATATGCTGTAATTGTGGATGAGGCGCACTCATCGCAATCGGGCAAAAGTGCCGAAAAACTAAAAGCAGCCCTTGCCGATACGGATGAAGCTCTGCGAGAGCTTGCACAACTTGAAGAGAAAGAGGAGGCGCAATTAGAGAAAGAACGTGACCAGCTAATGGAAGATTTGCTATCGCAAGGACAGCACGCCAATCTGTCGTTCTACGCCTTTACAGCAACGCCAAAACCTAAAACTCTGCAAACATTTGGTCTGTTCATCGAAAAAGGAGCAACGCCCGACAAAGATAAATACGCAGCATACCACAACTACTCCATGCTACAAGCTATTGAGGAGGGTTTTATTATGGATGTATTGCGCTACTACACAACCTACAAAACATCCTACGAAATTGCAAAAAAGGCGGAAGACAATCCGGAGTATGAAGAGAGTCCGGCTACTCGTGCAATAAAGGCATTTCACGATAATCACCAACACGTAATAGAGCAAAAAACGGCTATTATTGTTGAAAAATTCAGAGAAGTTACGCTCAACTGCATGGACGGCAAAGCAAAAGCGATGGTTGTTTGTTCATCTCGTGCTCACGCTGTACGCTATTTTATGCAAATCAAGAAATACTGCCAAGAAAATAATATCGTGGGAATAAATCCTATGGTGGCATTCTCTGGTACTGTTTCGTACAATAATACAGAATACACGGAATCAAAGCTAAACTCAACTGAAGCTCGCAATATATCAGAAGCTAAGTTACCGCTCTATTTTGCATCTGAGCTATACAATATTCTCGTAGTTGCCGACAAATACCAAACAGGATTTGATGAACCTATGCTACACACGATGTTCGTGGATAAAAAACTCAAAAATGTAAAGGCGGTACAAACCCTTTCACGATTGAATCGTTGGCAAAAAGATAAACGAGATACTTATATCTTAGATTTTTCCAACGACCCCGATGATATTCAAAAATCTTTTGAACCGTTCTACAAAGGCACAGAGCTTATAAACCCTGTCGATGTAAACTACGTCTATACGTTTCGTAAAGATATTCAGATGTTCAACCTATGGAATGAGGCTGACGAAGAGAATTTCTATAATCTTTTGGCAAATATTAAAACGCAAAAAGACAAACTTGGAGCACTATCGGCAGCCTTCAAAATCACCGTAGACAGATACGAAGAGCTCTCGGAAGAACAACGATTCGAAGCACGAAACAAGATTAAAAATTTTGTTCGTTTCTACTCTTATATGGCGCAAATTGCACGTACATTCGATAAGGAGCTTTACAAAGCATACGTATACGCAGACTATCTATACCGATTGCTTCCTAAAGACCCCAAAGAAAGAGTTGATTTGAACAAAAAAATAATGTTGATTAACTCCAAAATATTGGAGGGTAAGACCATTTCAATTAGCCTAAGTGGTGACACAAAACCAGTCAAGGGTGAAAATCCTAAAGTAGGCAAGAAGCAGGAAGAGAAGTTTGACCTACTAAGCAATATTATTGATAAAATCAATATCATGTTTAATGGGCAATTCTCGGAAGCTGATAGAGTGATTGTGGAAGCTGTACTTGAGAAAGTTACAGCAACTGCATCAAAAAAACTAATAAAGCTCGTCAATAATAATGACGAGAAACAGTTTGAAGAGAGTATATTCCCTGAAATATTTGGCGACGCAGCTCGTGATTGTTACGTAGAGCAAATGGACTCTTTCGGAAGACTTTTTGAAGATCAAGAGCGATACAAAACCGTAATGCTTCAAATGGCTCGTGCAATGTATGAAATATACAAGAAAAACGATTCTGACATTCCATTTATTCCTGAGCTATTTAAGCAAAATCTGTTAGCTGATATTAAATCTGAATTTAGCGAGTTACAGCAATATATGCCAGATGCTATGGATGTTGCAGAAATCTTTATACAGGTACTAAAAGCAAAAACCATATCTTCGAT
The DNA here is from genome assembly GCA_947074275.1 of uncultured Bacteroides sp. Classification (GTDB taxonomy): domain Bacteria; phylum Bacteroidota; class Bacteroidia; order Bacteroidales; family Bacteroidaceae; genus Bacteroides. Next base: position 23,285 of record CAMTPA010000045.1, on the reverse strand, counting down.
AGATGGCGGTAATGAACTATTATTAGACTCCTTCAACAGACTATATTGTGTTGAAAAGATGAAATTAGTAGATAAGCGTAGACACTTTAATACTATTGTTACCAAATTTGAAGTATTCCTAAAGAAGTTATACTTCCTAATTGAAGGCAAAGAAATGGTTAGTACAAAAGACGAGAATAGTATGCCAACGTTTATTGATTGTATATTTTCTTTTAGCTGTCTCAGAGGTCTAAAACACAACACCGACAATAGATATAAAAAACTATACAGCTATTTAGAATTGGTAAAACAGTGGAGAAACAGTGAATCGCACAATGCTCCAGATGCCTCAATCCAAGAACTTAACTCGGCAATACATATTGTTTCGTCAATGTACTTTTGGGTTATATCACAAAATATGACTGAATTGAAAGACATAGCAAAATAACCATATATCGTTTTATCCCAAAAAGAGAGTTTGATTAATCTCAAACTCTCTTTTTATTGTGCATATATACTGCATACAATCATTTCACCTTTGTAGCATAAATAATTGTTTAACGTAATTCAAAGGAAAATGAAAACAAAACTTTTCACATTATCGGCACTTGCATGTGCTTTGATTTTTTCAGGTTGTTCAAAAGATGAGGATCAAAGTATTCTCCTTAAAACAAACTCACCTATTGTGCTTAATGCAAAGCAGACAGCGACGATTGAAGCAAGCTCATCGCAGCCTATCACTTACAAATCTAAAAATGAATTTCACGCCACGGTCTCAAATAGCGGTTTAGTGACGGGCAGATATGTTGGTGAGACGGAAATTCACCTCTCGAATGGAAGAGACTCTAAGGTTATCAAAGTAGAAGTTGCACCTAAAGAGAATCTTTATCCAACACCAAGCCTTGAATGGGGAACTGCCAAAAGCCAGATTATAGCAAAGTATGGAACACCCAGCAATGAAAGTGGTAATATCATTGGTTACTCCAATTACTCAACCGCTGCGCCCATTGCAGTGTTCCAGTTTGAGGATAACAAACTAAAATTGTCTGCTGTTTTGGTTAAAATGCCCTATGCGAGTACATTGGCTGACTTTCTATTAGAACGCTATATTCCAATAGATGTTGATAGCGATAAATACACAGCAATGTTTTTGAATGGCCTCAGCTTGAAAACTGCCACAACTTGCATTAGTCTATCTGCATATAATTACAGCTATATGATGGTTATGTATATGTATATTGATGAGAGTATCTCAACACAATCCAGAACATCGGGCGATGATTCTTACCTTGAGAGTTATAGAGCAATATTAGACCAATTGCTTGACAACTTTTAAATATTTCAAGTTATGAGTAAAAATATCTAAATGCTAAAATAATCCCAAAGGGGCATTGAAAAGGCTCTTTGGGATTATTCGACCAAACTGATAAATACCCTAATGTACACTTTTCAGCTTTATTCACAGCCGTGTTTGTATATCTATCTTATTTAGTCTACCTTTGCACCTTAAAAACTATTTAATAATATTTTGCTCAATGAACGAAATTCCAAATTGTCCAAGCTGTCAAGGTGAAAACACTTATTTTGATGGTTCCCTGTATGTTTGCCCCGATTGTGCGCACGAATTTAACAACGAAGCTGCTGCCGAAGAAGCAGTAGCAGATACTACTCCACGCGATAGCAATGGTGCAGAACTACAAGATGGAGATGCAGTAACTGTGATTAAAGACTTAAAAGTGAAAGGTTCGTCGATGGTAATTAAACGCGGAACAAAAGTGAAAAGCATTCGCCTGACCGATGTGCCTGAGGAGGTGGACTGCAAAATTGACGGAAGCAGCATCGTACTGAAAACTTGTTTCTTGAAAAAGTAAGTTTCGATATATCATCAATTTCAAAAGCGCATTACAAGCAAGCCACACCAAGACGACAAACTCGCATCAGATGTGGCTTGATTGCTTTACAAAAACACTCTACCCCACTACATTTTCAGATAAAAATCTTTGGTGAGCGATATATATTCGGGCGAATAGACGTGACGGTTCAACTCTACCAAGATCTCTTCGGCGCAACAACACTGCGCACCAAACCGAAAAGCAATAAGCGTTCGTTTTATTGTTGCATCTGGCTTTGTGCGTATATCCAATTGCTTGCAAGGGTGCAGGTTATATTGCAAAGCGGTTTGTTTCACCAGCGTCGACAAATCGGCAGGAATGACCAATGCAAATATACCATCTGCCGAAAGCAATTTTGACACCCCCTCTATCAAATCGTAACAAGAGAGTGAATTGCTATGCCGAGCCATACTTCGAGATGCGTCGGGACTTTTCAAAGAGTTTACAAAATAAGGAGGATTTGACACAATTAAATCAAACTGTTTATCAGGAACATATTCTCTAAAATCGGCTTCTACAACAGTTACTCGGTCACTCCACGGCGAACGCCCTGCATTTTCTTTTGCTTGCTGGGCTGCATCGCTATCTATTTCGATAGCGTAAATCATCGCATCGCTACGCTGAGCAAGCATCAGAGCCACCAATCCTGTGCCTGTGCCTACATCCAATATGCGCTTTGCGCCACACACATCAGCCCACGCACCAAGCAATACGCCGTCTGTTCCTACCTTCATTGCACATTTATCGTGCCACACCGAAAATTCTTTAAACTTAAAACATGCCTCCGCCATCACATCAAAACATTTAATTGCCAAAAGTAAACAGTTATTTTGAACTTGCCATATTGACACTCCAATTAAATTTGGCATTGTTTTTGTTTTTACCAATCACAAAGCTTTATTATTAACAAAGAATCCATTAAATTTGCAGCCAATTTATGCCTAATTTAAAAGGACATAAACATTTTACATATCAACGATGAAAGATAAATACTTAATGCAAGAATCTGATGATTCAGCAATTTCACTCATAGCAGATTTCAAAGATGGTGACGAATCTATTTTCAACCTTGAAATGGAATCTGTGCAAACCTTGCCCGTTCTTCCTTTGCGAAATATGGTATTGTTTCCCGGTGTTTTTATGCCTATTGCCGTAGGTCGCCCCTCTTCATTGAAGTTGGTTCGCGATGCCGTAAAAAAAGATACTTACATCGCCGTAGTATGTCAGAAAGAGCCACAAACAAACGATCCACAATTTGAAGATTTGCACACTATCGGCACAATTGGGAAAGTGGTGAAGGTGCTCGAAATGCCCGATCAAACCACCACAGTAGTGATACAGGGTTTGAAGCGTTTGGAGTTGCAAGACATCACACAAGAACGTCCATATCTGCAAGGCACTATCCACGTGAGAGAAGAGATACTTCCAAAGAAAAAGGACAAGGAATTTGATGCGCTTTTAGAAACTTGCAAGGATTTTACCATTCGCTATATCAAAGCATCCGACACGATGCACCACGATACGATTTTTGCTATCCGCAACTTTAGCTTAAACATTTTGCTGATAGATTTTATATGTTCCAATCTACCTATTTCGAAAGATGAAAAGATTGAACTGCTAAATTTGGACTCTTTGCAAGATCGCGCTTATCGCTTACTCGAAATCTTAAACAAAGAGGTGCAACTTGCCGAAATAAAAGCGGCTATTCAGTTACGCACTCGTGAAGATATAGACCAACAGCAGAAAGAGTATTTCTTGCAGCAACAAATAAAAACCATACAGGATGAACTGTCTGGTGGAGGTCAAAACAGCGAAACTGAAGAGCTCCGTATCAGAGGGAAAAAGAAACAATGGAATAAAGATATTCAAGACGCGTTCGAGAAAGAATTGATAAAACTGGAGCGCACGCATACACAATCGCCCGATTACAACATACAGTTGACTTACCTGCATACGATGCTTAATTTGCCGTGGGACTTCTGCACTACTGACAAAAACAACTTAAAGAATGCCGAAAAGGTGTTGAATAAAGACCATTACGGACTTGAGAATGTGAAAGAGCGTATTTTGGAGCATTTGGCAGTATTGCAACTCAAAAACGATATGAAATCTCCTATCATTTGTCTTTATGGCCCTCCGGGAGTTGGTAAAACGTCGTTAGGAAAATCAATCGCAGCTGCATTGAAACGCAAATACGTTCGTTTGTCATTGGGTGGTGTACACGATGAAGCTGAAGTTCGTGGGCATCGTAAAACGTATATAGGTGCGTTGCCCGGACAAATCATCAAAAGCATTATGAAAGCTGGTTCGTCAAACCCTGTCTTTATTCTCGACGAGATAGACAAAGTAAACTCCGACCGTAGAGGCGACCCTTCGTCTGCTTTGCTGGAGGTATTGGACCCCGAGCAAAACACAACGTTTCGCGACAATTACTTAGATCTCGACTACGATTTATCGAAAGTAATGTTTGTGGCCACCGCCAACAACCTAAACACCATACCAGCTCCACTTTTGGATCGTATGGAACTAATTGAGGTAAGTGGTTATATCACCGAAGAAAAAGTAGAAATAGCCAAAAGACACTTAGTGCCAAAAGCTCTCGAGGCCAATGGTTTAAGAAAGAATGACATTAAGTTTTCTAAAGCAACTTTAGAGGCTATTATCGAATCGTATACACGTGAAAGTGGAGTGCGCGACTTAGAGAAGAAAATCAATAAAATACTTCGCAAGGCAGCAAGACAATATGCTACTGAAGGATTTCATAGCTATACCGAAATAAGACCAGCCGACTTGTATCATTTCTTGGGAGTGGCCGAATATAGCCGCGACAAATATCAAGGAAATGACTATGCAGGTGTAGTGACTGGCTTGGCTTGGACAGCCGTAGGTGGAGAAATTTTGTTTGTGGAAACAAGCCTCAGCAAAAGCAAAAATGCACGCCTCACACTTACGGGCAATTTGGGCGACGTGATGAAAGAATCGGCAATGCTTGCACTCGAATTTATCAAATCGCACACCGACCTTTTAGGCATCAACGAAGAGATATTCGACAACTGGAGTATTCACGTACACGTGCCCGAAGGTGCTATCCCGAAAGATGGCCCATCGGCAGGTATCACAATGGCAACATCACTTGCGTCGGCTTTGACACAACGAAAAGTAAAACCCAATTTAGCAATGACTGGGGAGATTACTCTTCGTGGCAAAGTACTTCCTGTGGGCGGCATCAAGGAAAAAATCTTAGCCGCCAAACGGGCTGGTATCAAAGAAATCATTTTGAGCAATGACAACAAAAAACACATTGAGGAAATTCCTAAAATATATCTATCGGGATTGACCTTTCACTATGTGAGCAATGTGAAAGAGGTTTTTGACATTGCACTAACCAATGAGAAAGTGAATGACCCACTCGATTTGAACATTACGAAAGCGAATTGACAATGACATTTGAACTCCAATATACAGATAGCAAAAGCAATGCCCGTGCTGGCCTTATCACCACAGCTCACGGGCAGATACAAACACCTATATTTATGCCCGTAGGCACACTGGGTAGTGTGAAAGGTGTACATCAAACTGAGCTAAAAGAAGACATAAAAGCTCAAATTATTTTGGGTAACACTTATCATCTTTATCTGCGTCCGGGATTAGAGGTAATTGAAAAAGCAGGAGGCTTGCACAAATTCAATGGGTTCGACAAACCGATGCTTACCGACAGCGGAGGTTTTCAAGTATTTTCGTTGGCTGGTATACGCAAGCTACGAGAAGAGGGTGCCGAGTTTCGTTCGCACATCGATGGTAGCAAGCACATCTTTACACCCGAAAAGGTGATGGATATTGAACGTACGATTGGTGCAGATATTATGATGGCTTTCGACGAATGTCCTCCAGGAGACTCTAATTATGAGTACGCCAAAAAATCGATGGGGCTAACCCATCGATGGCTCGATCGCTGTATCAAGCGTTTCAACGAAACCGAACCCAAATATGGTTATTCACAAGCTTTATTCCCTATTGTTCAAGGATGTGTATATCCCGATCTGCGCAGACAATCTGCCGAGTTCATAGCTTCAAAAGAGGCAGAAGGAAATGCCATTGGCGGATTGGCAGTGGGCGAACCAGTAGAAAAAATGTACGAGATGATTGAGGTGGTTAATGAAATTCTTCCAAAAAGCAAGCCACGCTACCTGATGGGAGTAGGTACACCAGCAAACATCCTCGAAGGTATTGAACGTGGAGTAGATATGTTCGATTGTGTGATGCCTACTCGAAACGGACGTAACGGAATGCTTTTCACCAAAGAAGGCATCATCAACATGCGAAACAAAAAGTGGGAAATGGATTTTTCTCCTATTGAGATAGATGGCGCATCACACGTAGACACGTTATACTCCAAAGCTTATTTGCGACATCTGTTTCACTCGAAAGAGCTACTGGCTATGCAAATTGCTTCTATACACAATTTGGCATTCTATCTATGGTTGGTGGGCGAAGCACGCAAACACATTATTGAGGGTGATTTTTCATCGTGGAAACAAATGATGATAAAAAAAGTGACAACACGATTATAGTGTACTTTATGAAGGGCAAAAGACTAATAAAAAGACTTGATTGGTATATCATCAAGAAATTCTTGGGAACGTATGTGTTTGCTATTGCATTGATTATTTCGATTGCGGTAGTTTTCGACTTTAACGAAAAGATGGATAAATTCCTTGAGCACAACGCTCCCTGGCAGGCCATCGTTTTCGATTATTACGTCAACTTCGTACCCTATTTTGCCAATCTTTTTAGTCCGCTGTTCGTATTTATAGCCGTCATATTCTTCACTTCCAAATTAGCAGAAAATTCCGAAATCATTGCTATGTTTTCGGGCGGAATGAGTTTTAAACGGATGATGCGTCCTTATATGATTTCGGCTGCTATCATCGCCATAGCTACCTTTATTTTAGGGTCTTACATTATTCCACAAGGCAGTGTCACCCGACTCAACTTTGAAGACAAATATGTGAAACCCAAAAAGAAAAGCTATGCCAGCAAAATACAATTGGAGATTGAAAATGGTGTGATTGCCTACATTGACAATTACCAAGATTACAATAAAACGGGGCATCGTTTTTCGCTTGATAGATTTGAAGACAAGAAATTGGTTTCACATATGACGGCTCGCCGTATTGTGTACGACACTACTTCCATCTACAAATGGACTATTTACGATTATATAATTCGTGAGTTGGATGGGATGAATGAAAACATCATCAAAGGTGATAAGCTCGATTCGATTATAAAAATAGAGCCTGCCGACTTTCTTGTGATGAAAAATCAGCAAGAGATGCTCACCAGTACACAATTGGGCGAATACATCGAAAAACAACGACGACGTGGTGTGGCCAATTTAAAAGAGTTTGAGATTGAGTATCACAAACGAATCGCAACCTGTTTTGCCTCTTTTATCCTCACCATTATCGGAGTGTCGCTCTCTTCGCGAAAAACCAAAGGCGGTATGGGACTTCATTTAGGAATCGGACTTGCTCTAAGTTTCTCATACATACTATTTCAAACAGTAGCGTCCACCTTCGCCATTAGCGGAAGTGTTTCGCCTATGATTGCTGTTTGGATTCCCAATATCCTGTATGCATTCATCGCTTTTTATCTGTATCAGAAAGCACCCAAATAAGGTATTACACACCCACTTCTACTCTTTTTACATACACTTTGTGTAAGCCTCGCCCTTTAATAGGTAAAGCCTAATTGAGGTAGCTGCACCCATTCGCAAAACTCCACGGTAACAAAAACTCGATTCATAGAATAACACGTGAATCTACACTTTATAATACAGAAATTTAAGAACATTAAGATGGGCAACAAGGCATTTTACAATACTTAATTGGAAGAACAAAAAACAAGGATGAAGAAAATAACAAGTAATCGTGCGTGTTTGTTAAGAAAGCAATGTGTATATTTGTATAAATCGATTTATTGAAATGAGAATCGCATAATCCTAAGAAATATGCCAAATAAGCAGCAGAACATCACAGATAAATGTCCATATTTATGTGGCAAAGAAGTACCTCCTTGTTTCTTAGAAAAGATTTTTGAAGAATACAGCAATCTATTAAACACGGTTTTTTATTGCGATTATGACCGTTTAATCACATTGACACCTATGGGTTTCGACCCCTATATATTCAAGTTCAATAGAGATTTATCCGATTTTCCTATTTATTATATTAGCATCTGCCTGAATATAATATTCAATAAACCAGAAGAATGGTCTGAACCTATCCGAAATCTTATTCAAACAATTCATCGTAATAACAGTAAAATTTTGACTTATTGGCAAGAAAATCATCATTTTGATATAGACACGAAGATTGACTTTCAGAAATATCATTCTTTTTTTTTCTGTGACGACCCCGACGAGTCTAAAGAAGAAGTTCTAATGCTTTATGATATAAGTTACGATGAATATTTGCGGACAAACGGATATAGAGATATTGATGTAGAACTTTATTGTGCGACTTCCCGTTTTGATTTCAAAACGGTGGAGCATTTGTTATCAAAAGATGCCAATCCATCAGCTGATGTATTTGACGAAAGTAGCCCGATAGAGCGTATTGAATCGGAATCAAGTTATCTGTCCATCGGGCTTATGAATTTGTATAAAGCATACTACTTTGAAAAGAAGATGATACCGATTGATGAAAATGATTTTTTTGATTGCATCGGAATGGGAGCACACGAAACAGTGTATTCACTATTAACAAAATGCTCCAAAAACCAATTAGACAAATAAAGCTATGTATATCGCACTTATCACTCTATTTATAGTCATTTGTTTTTGGATACGACGCAACCACAGAAAAAACCAAGAACCGATTGTATGGAAAAGCTTTGTAGAGAAAATGGCTAAAGATGGACGGCTATGGGATGAAAACGGAACTCCACTATACAATGTCACAATAGAATCGATGACTGGAAATTTTGGAAGAATGGATCTTGCCAAAGATTTAGCTACTTTATACAACGATGAAACAGTAATTCTGAGAATAGTGAACAACCAATTAAAAGTAGATCACAAGCCGATAGAAATACATATTACGATAACGGAAGAAGAAAAATAACAAAAGATTATTTATTTTTGCGCTAAATAAAAACATAGCATTGCAAAAAATATGAAGAAAATACATTTGGGGCTTTTGCCACGCATCCTTATCGCAATCATACTGGGCATAGTGCTTGGCAATTGTTTACCTGCGGCAGCTACTCGCATTTTCGTCACATTCAATGCGCTGTTTGGCGAATTCTTAGCTTTTTGCATCCCACTCATCATTCTCGGATTGGTGACCATAGCCATTGCAGATATTGGAAAAAATGCCGGCAAGCTGCTTTTGACAACAGCGGTGCTGGCCTATCTTTTCACATTATCTTCGGGATTTTTGTCTTATATTGTTGGTTCTACCACATTCCCCTATTTAATAGAGGCAAACCGTTCGCTCAGTAATGTGACCGAAGCCAAAGACGCTTTACCTTTCTTCACCGTCACTATGCCACCATTGATGAATGTGATGACAGCGTTGATATTATCATTCATTTTGGGACTGTGTATCTCCAAATTAAATAAGAATATACTTAAAGAAGGCTTTCGCGAGTTTCAAGATGTTATCATTATGATTATCAACAAAGTAATCATCCCATTATTACCTTTTTATATCTTCGGAATTTTCTTGAATATGACCTATTCTGGTCAAGTCTATTCCATATTGATTGTGTTTGCCAAAATTATTGGAGTTATATTTGCACTCCACGTTTTCTTGCTCATTCTACAATATGTTATCGCCTCGCTATTTGCTCGACGCAACCCATTCAAGCTTCTCTACCGAATGCTTCCAGCTTACTTCACCGCTTTGGGAACTCAATCTTCGGCAGCAACCATACCCGTCACACTAAAACAAACAGAAGCCAATGGCGTGTCGGGAGATGTGGCCGGATTTGTAATTCCGCTTTGTGCTACCATCCACTTATCGGGCAGCACAATGAAGATTGTGGCTTGCGCCTTGGCATTGATGATAATGCAAGACATCAGTTTTGATTTTGCTACATTTGCAGGATTCATTTTTATGTTGGGCATCACAATGGTAGCAGCACCAGGTGTGCCTGGCGGTGCTATTATGGCAGCCCTCGGAGTACTACAATCTATCTTGGGCTTCGACGAATCGGCACAAGCATTGATGATAGCCTTGTATATAGCAATGGATAGCTTTGGGACAGCCTGTAACGTGACGGGGGACGGTGCTATCGCCTTAATCATCAACAAAATTGCTCCAAGATTTTCTGCCTCAAAAACACCTATCAGCAATTAAATATGTTTTTAAATCCATTTACTCTATTTTCCGACTAATAAATTTTTAATTCTCGATATTATCTATATATTTGCACAAATTAATAATAAATGTGCAAAATACAATGAACCAAAGTTTTATCGCTTACATTGAAAACAGCATTATAAACAATTGGGACTTAGATGCCCTTACCGACTACAAAGGAGCTACACTACAATATAAAGACGTAGCACGCAAAATAGAGAAGCTGCATATTATTTTTGAAGAAAGTGGAATATGTAAAGGAGATAAAATCGCTATTTGCGGCAGAAACAGTTCACATTGGGGAGTTACATTCTTGGCAACTCTTACTTATGGCGCAGTAATCGTGCCTATACTCCACGAATTTAAAGCCGACAATGTTCACAACATCGTCAATCACTCCGAAGCTAAATTGCTTTTTGTAGGCGATATGGTGTGGGAAGACTTAAACGAAGCGGCTATGCCACTGGTTGAAGGTATTCTTTTAATCAATGACTTCTCGCTATTGGTCTCGCGCACAGAGCAGTTGACACACGCACGCGATCACTTGAACGAACTATTCGGAAAGAAATACCCCAAAAACTTCCGCAAAGAGCATATCAACTATCATAAGGATGAACCTGAAGAGCTTGCAGTAATCAACTACACATCAGGCACCACAAGTTACTCTAAAGGAGTGATGCTTCCCTATCGCAGTTTATGGTCGAATACTAAATTTGCATTTGAAGTACTCGATTTGAAACCAGGCGACAAACTTGTTTCAATGTTGCCTATGGCACATATGTACGGACTGGCTTTTGAGTTTCTTTACGAGTTTGCTGCTGGTTGTCAGGTATTCTTCTTGACACGTATGCCCAGCCCAAAAATCATTTTTCAAGCATTCTCGGAAGTAAAACCCAACTTGATTATTGCAGTACCACTCATCATTGAAAAAATCATAAAAAAGAGTGTGCTTCCTAAATTGGAGACACCCAAAATGAAACTTCTAATGAAAGTGCCCATCATCAATGACAAAATAAAGTCCACCATCCGCGAACAAATGATAAAGGCCTTTGGCGGTAATTTCTGTGAAATCATTGTAGGAGGTGCAGCATTCAATCAAGAGGTGGAGCAGTTTTTGAAAATGATTGATTTCCCTTATACGGTAGGCTATGGAATGACCGAGTGCGGACCTATCATCAGCTACGAAGACTGGAAGTACTTTCAAGTTGGTTCGTGCGGAAAAGCCGCACCACGAATGGAAATTAAGATTCTATCACCCGACCCACAAAACATAGCAGGCGAAATTATTTGTAAAGGGCCAAATGTTATGTTGGGATACTACAAAAACGAGGAAGCCACTGAACAAGTATTGGATAAAGACGGTTGGCTACATACAGGCGATTTAGGGATGATTGACGCTGATGGAAACCTATTTATCAAAGGGCGTAGCAAAAATATGCTTCTTGGGCCAAGCGGACAAAACATTTATCCCGAAGAGATAGAAGATAAATTGAATAATCTGCCTTATGTATCGGAAAGCATCATCGTGCAGCAAAACAACAAACTCGTAGGATTGGTATACCCCGATTTTGATGAACTGTTTGCACACGGGCTAAAAAATGAAGACATAGAAAGAATTATGGAAGAAAACAGAGTAACACTTAACTCTATGCTTCCTGGATATAGCCAAATCGCTAAAATGAAAATCTACCCCGAAGAGTTTGAAAAAACTCCTAAAAAATCAATCAAACGTTTCTTGTACCAAGAGGCTAAAGGATAATTGATCGTATGCTTTTAAAACTTAGAAAATTATATCTAACGGCAACTATTTTGATGGTTGCCGTTGGTGCTTTTGCGCAAAACAAAAGCTTAGGCATCAACTTGTCAGTGTGGAAGAACTTAAGCACCCAAAGAAATGACAGCACCCAAACCAGCTATTTGAATATTGGATTATTGAGCAGTATGAACCAATTAAATGGATTCGGGCTTAATGTATTGGGTGGCATAGTGAATAAAAACGCCAATGGAGTGATGTTATCGGGAATTGCCAATATAGTAGGTGAATCAATGCGAGGAATTCAATTCGGTGGCATCTGCAATGTCAATGGCGATGAAATGGTAGGTGCTTCGTTATCAGGACTGGTCAATATCGTAGGCAATAATACAAAAGGGCTTCTCATTACAGGATTGTCAAACATTACAGGAGACAATTCATCGGCTGTAATGATTGGTGGTATTATGAATATCAGTGGTGATAATGTAAATGGTATGCATCTCAGCGGTGTGGCCAACATAGCAGGCGACAATTTGAATGGAGCAATGATTTCGGGCTTACTAAACATTGCAGGAGAAACATTAAATGGTGTACAGGTTTCTGCGCTCGCCAATATTGTAGGAACACAAATGAATGGCGTGCAAGTGGGATTGGCAAACTTTGCCACACGTGCCAAAGGAATCCAATTAGGTCTTATCAATTATTACCGTGAAAACTTAGATGGTTTTCAGTTGGGGTTAATCAATGCCAACCCGAATACCAAAGTGCAAATGATGCTTTATGGCGGAAACAATGCGAAAATGAATTTAGCAGTTCGTTTTAAGAATGACTTTTATTACACGATGCTTGGTACAAGTGCTTATTATTTCGATTTTAAAGACCGTTATTCTGCCTCTTTCTTTTACAGAGCTGGTATATGGCACACACTATACAAGAATCTATCATTGAGTGGCGATTTAGGTTTTCAACACATTGAAGGATTTAAAAGTAAAGACTTGGGCTTTCCCGCCCGATTGTATTCCCTACAAGCTCGCCTGAACTTAGAGTATCAATTCACAGATAAGGTGGGAGTATTTGCCACAGGAGGCTATGCTATCGACAGACGCTACAAGAAAAGCTCCACCTACGATAAAGGAGCGATTATAGAAGCAGGTATCATCTTGTTTTAAAAAAGAAAATAAAATGACCAATATCATTTCGAAAATACAGATAACAGCAACTCACAAGCTAAATAAGGTAGATTACATAGATAATGATTTTGTGATATTCGATGATATATCGCAAATGACATTAGATTATTGTCCCAATCGCATTAACGCAGTGACTATCGTAGTTTGTTTGAAAGGAACTTTTCGAATTGGTATTGACTTGAATGAGCATATTATTCCTCAAAACTCTTTATTACTAACATTTCCTGAGCAAATCATACAAAACTTAGGTAGCAGTGATGATTTTTCAGGATTATTCATAGCTATATCACCACAGTTTATCGACCGCACATTTAAGTCGTTGAAAGAATTGCTTCCATTTATGTTGTACGCAAAAGAAAACCCTTGTATGGAACTTACCGACAAAGAGGTGGAATCCATTAAAGAGTATCACGCATTTTTGTGGCGGAAAGTGAAGATGTCTAACAACATTTATAGGCGTGAAGTAACTAAAGGATTGCTTTTGGCTCTGTTTTATGAAATATATAACATTATCGCACACAAACAGCCTTTGGAAAACAACAAAGCAAAAAGTAGAAAAGAGGAGTTGTTCAAGAAGTTTATATTTGAAGTAAGTGAGAATTATAAAAATGAACGAACAGTGTCTTTTTATGCCAATAAATTATGTCTTACTCCCAAGCACTTGTCGGGAGTGGTAAAAGAGGTTAGTGGGAAAACTGCTGGAGAGTGGATTGATAACTTGGTTATATTAGAAGCTCGCACCCTACTTAAATCTACCGAAATGAGTATTCAGGAGATTGCTGAGCATCTACATTTTGCCAATCAATCTTTTTTTGGAAAATACTTTAAACACTACGTCGGAGTTTCACCCAAAGAATATAGACGATTATAAAGTGCCCGAACGCACTCTACTCAGGGTTTCGGGTGTCATAAGCAGATAAGAAGCAATGTGCGAGAGGGGTGCTCTTTTTATCACTTCGGGGTGCTGTTCGGAAAGCAAACTATATCTATCGCGAGCAGTTTCAAAACGCCAACCATCTGCCTTTACTTGCGACACGATTAATGAATACTCTATAATTTTACGGTAGAATGTATTAATTTCGGGGTTGGTATCAATCAGCATTTGGAGTTTATCGTAGGGCAATTCAAAATAAGTGGCAGACTCCAGTGCTTCTACAAGAAGTCTTGTAGGCTCTTGTTTGATGAAACTTTCTATACACATCAAAATGCAGCCTTCATAAGAGAAGTGTTCAGTCACATCTTTTCCATTTTTATAATAGAATTGGCGCAACATTCCTTTTCCTACAAACACAATACCGTTAGCGATTTCACCTTGTTTCAATATCGCTTCTCCTTTTTCGGCTGTTTTACAAACCAGCATTTCTTCTAATAGTGCCCTGCCTTGCTTGCTCATTTCCGGAAATCTGGAATTGACTACGGCATTCACTGTCGCTTCGCTTAGACCATTCTTTCTCATCATTCTGTTATTTTAAACACGTTATCCTAAATGCAAATGTAATCCTTTTAATATAAAAAGAGATAAAATGGTTGCTATTTTAAGGTTTCATTAATATAACAAAACACTCTGAAATTTGATTAAAAATATTGCTTAAAAATGTTCTATCTGGCAAAATTCGTTTTACTGTTTTGTGTGTTCATCCTCTTCTTCGCCTTTTAGTTGTGGCAGGCAAATGTGATATTTCACCGCAAAAACACGAATCAGAAACACACTCGCACCACTAATAAGCTGAACAAGCACCATATCCATACCAAGCAAGTGAGTGAACCAAAAAAATACACCGCCAATAACGCAAGCCATCGCATAAATCTCTTTACGAAAAATAAGAGGAATTTCATTAATCAACACATCGCGTATCACGCCACCGGCAGCACCAGTCATACATCCCATCAGAATGGCCACCCAATATGGATAGCCCAGTGAAAGACTCTTACCCACTCCTACCACTGTAAACAGAGCAAGTCCAATGGTGTCGAAAATAAAGAAAGTATTGTTCAAACGGATGATGTATTTTCCGAACAAAATCACCCAAAGCAAGGCTAATGCCGTACATATCATATATATAGGATTGGTCATCCAACCAGGAGTCACGCCAAGCAATATATCCCGAATGGTTCCTCCACCAATGGCGGTAACAAGCCCCACAACATAAGCTCCAAACCAATCAAAGCGTTTGGCAGATGCTAAACGGATGCCACTAATGGCAAAAGCGAACGTACCAATAAAGTCGAGAATCTGAACAAATGTAGGCATATCTAATATTTTTTTGCTTGCAAAGGAACAAATTATTCCGTAAGAAAACGTACATTTGTTTCTCGAAAATAAGATAATATTTGATATGAAGATTACAATTGTTGCAGGAGCACGCCCCAATTTTATGAAGATAGCTCCGCTTGTGCGCGCTATCGATGCTGCAATGTCACAAGGCAAAAACATCTCTTACCGCTTGGTTTATACAGGAGAGAGCAGTGACACGAGTATTGATGCCTCACTATTTGCCGATTTACATATAAAAAAACCTCACGTTTATTTAGGTGTAGTCGACAACAACCCTACCCAATTGGCTTCGGGCATTATGATTGCTTTCGACAAAGAGCTGACTGAGAACCCAGCCCACGTTGTATTGGTGGTTGACGATTTGACCGCAACAATGATTTGTGCTTTGGTAGCAAAAAAACAAGGAATTAAAGTAGCCCATTTGGTAGCAGGTACTCGTTCGTTCGATTTGAGTATGCCAAAGGAGGTGAATAGAATGATTAGTGATGGGCTTTCTGATTATCTTTTTACTGCGGGTTTGATGGCCAATCGCAATTTAAACCAAACGGGCACAGAGAAAGACAACGTGTATCACGTTGGTAATATCCTGATAGACAACATTCGCTTTCATAAGAATCGCTTTATCAAACCAATGTGGTTTGACACCTTAAACCTAAAAAACAGCAATTACATCTTGCTCACACTCAATAAACGAACCTTATTGAGCAACAAAGTTGTTTTAAAATCTTTATTAGATACATTGATAGAGCAATCGAACGGTTGTCCCATTATAGCCCCTGTACATACTTATGTCAGAAATGCAATCATTGATGCAGGTGTCAAAGCACCCAATCTTAGCTTATTACCTCCACAGAGCTATTTGTTGTTTGGTTATCTGATGAGCCACGCCAAAGGGGTCATCACCGATTCGGGCAACATCGCCGAAGAAACTACTTTCTTGGGTGTGCCTTGCATTACATTGAATGATTATGCCGAACATCCCGAAACTTGGCGCGTGGGCACCAATGAGCTGGTGGGCGAAAACCCAGAGGCACTGGCACAAGCAATGGACAAAATTATGAAAAATGAATGGAAGAAAGGGGATTTGCCCGAACGTTGGGATGGAAGAACCGCCGAAAGAATCGTACAGATATTATTGTCGTAGTTCATTTCGTTTATATAGTTTCAAAATAACTCACAAACTCAGTATGCTTTTGCCAAGCGTACTGAGTTTTTTTATTGTGTATAAACTAAATGATAGGTATTAACATTCATCACATCAATTGTTTACTTTCAGGGTGTCAACTATTCACAGTTATCAAAACACACATTCTTGTCTATTTTGTTTTTGGTGAAGCAAACACAGGTAGCCCAACTTATAAAAGGCAAACAATTTTAGTGAAGGAGTTTTTCCTGTTAGATTAGAAATGATGGTTTGTTCGTATTTAGAAAAGACAAAAGCGAAAACTGGTTGCATACCCAACCTTTTCACCACATTGTGCCATCTAAGCAATTTCACATAAGGGCGCATATTTTGCTCGTGACCTATCAAATTGCCAACAGCTCGTTTTATTTTCACAAGAAACTGATTACTATTCTCTTCTACACAATGATAAACAGGATTATCAATATGCTCAATCGCAATTTCGGCCTGTTGCAACTGCATCCCAAACAATGTATCCTCGTATCCCAAATGAAAACTTTCATCAAAGCGAACCTTCTGAAAAGCTTCTCTACATATCAGAAAATTCATACTAATAAAGCAATGGTAAGGTTGTTTATTTCGGAAGTCTGCCGTGCGTTCTTCTACGGCTATGCCATACTTATATCGTAAGATAGAATTGTCTGGGATGTTATCGCGTTTGTATACAAACCCACCACAAACAGCCCTGTTTTGTTTCGCAATATTCAGATAATCAGAAAGAAATGAATCTTTGGCAGGTATCACATCCGAATCGAGAAAAAGCAGATAAGGATATTGAGCCTGCGTTGCCAAATAGTTTCGAATGCGAGCCGGACCTACATTTTGCTCCAATTGCAGATATCGACACTCATTCCACCGAGTCATTTTACGATTTTGCAGACGTATTGTGTCGACCGAAGCATCGTCTGCCAACAATATTTCGAATGGTACATCAAGCAAAACTGCTTGTTTATAAACCGTTTCTATCAACGGCATACAGTTGGCATTGTAAGTAGGAAGTAATATAGAAAGCATAATCTGATAGAGTTGACAATGGCAAATGTAATACAAAAAAAGTTATAACGATGCACCATTAACAAGTAATTGTTAACTTTGCTCACATTTCACGAAATAGTATATGAGACAACTATATGTAAAAATCACTCTTTTTTTTCTTCTTTTATTTTCCACTTTGCATCTATCGGCACAATTAAAAGGAGTAGTCACAGACTCACTTACCAACGAACCATTGATGTATATTTCGGTGTATTATGAAGGCAAAGGCGTAGGTGGTGTAACGAATATTGATGGAGAATATCAAATTGAGACACGCAAAGGGTGGAATGAAGTAACCTTTTCGGCCATTGGCTACAAAACAAAGATTGTAAAGTTGAATCCTGGGCAAAAAACGCTAAATGTTCGCTTGTCTTCTGATGATGTGCAACTTGCCGAAGTGGTAGTGAAGCCACAAAAAGAACGCTACTCACGAAAGAATAACCCAGCCGTAGATTTGATGCGAAAGGTTATCGAAAACAAAAGAGCGCAAGTGCTCGAGGTGAACGACTACTATCAGTATGATAAATACGAGAAGATGAAAATGTCTATCAACGACATTACCCCCGAAAAACTTGAAAAAGGAATCTATAAAAAATATGCTTTCTTAAAAGATCAAATTGAAGTTTCAGAATCGTCAAACAGCCTCATCTTACCAGTATCTATACAAGAAACAGCTTCACAAACCATCTATCGAAAAGAGCCTGAAAGCCTCAAAACGATTATAAAAGGAATGAATTCCAGTGGCATTAATGAGTTTTTCTCGTCGGGTGATGGCTTGATGATTACGTTGCAAGACATATTCAAAAACATCAATATCTACGATGACGAGATTAGTTTGCTGCAACGACGCTTCACCAGCCCCATCTCAAAAGATGGTATCTCGTTCTATAAGTACTACATTATGGATACAATTCGGGTAGAAAAAGACACGTGTATTCATCTTACATTCGTACCACAAAACTCACAAGATTTTGGTTTCACAGGCCACCTCTACGTCATCAAAGATTCGACTTATGCTGTGAAACGATGCACGATGAACCTCCCCAGAAACACAGGAGTGAACTTTGTGAACAAAATGGATATAATCCAAGATTATGACCAACTGCCCAATGGAAACTGGGTATTGAAAGACGATGATATGATTGTAGATCTTTCGCTAATCAAAACCATCGGAAGTATGCAAGTGCAACGCATCACAAAATACAGCAACTATCAGTTCGACCCCATTGAACCACGTTTATTTCGCTTTAAAGGAGCAGTGATAAAAGACACCGATATGCTCAACAAAAGTGATGAGTATTGGGCTGAGGTAAGGCAAGTGCCACTTTCGCAAACCGAAAGATCGATGGATGTATTTATGAACCGCATTGAGCAGATACCAGGTTTCAGGTATGTAATATTTGGCGCAAAAGCATTGATTGAAAACTTTGTAGAAACAGCTGGTCCTAAAAAGAAAAGTAAGTTTGACTTTGGCCCAGTCAATACAGTAGTCAGCAACAACTATGTAGACGGATGGCGTGTCCGTGTTAGTGGTATGACAACGGCCAACCTCAATCCACACTGGTTTGTGAGTGGCTACGGAGCTTATGGCTTCAAGGATCATCGCTGGAAATACAGCGGAACACTCACCTACTCTTTTCTAAAGCGTGATTATGTAATTTGGGAGTTTCCAAAACATTTCATCTCTGCCACTTATCGTTTCGATGTAATGTCTCCAATGGACAAGTTTCTATATACCGACAAGGACAACATCTTTTTGGCATTGAAAACAACAAAGGTCGATCAAATGTCGTATATGCGAGACATTATGCTAAACTATGAACTCGAAACACACGAAGGGTTTGGTGTAAAAGCGATGCTTCGCCACCGTGAAGACGAGCCTACTGGCAACTTAAAATATTGGCGCAACAATAGTTCAGGAGATAAAATGCCTCTACCAGGACAAACACCAGTGCCACATATCACAACCGCAGAAGCAAGCGTTACCCTTCGGTATGCACCAGGAGAATCGTTTGTAAACTCCAAACAACGGCGTATTCCAGTGTCGCTCGATGCACCCATTTTCACCTTAAACCACACCATCGGCTTTAAAGGCGTGTTGGGTGGAGAATACAACTTCAATCGCACCGAAGCCAGCATTTGGAAACGTTTGTGGCTGTCTTCTTCGTGGGGAAAAGTAGATTTTAGTGTTAAAGGTGGTATCGAATGGAACACCGTACCTTTTCCTTTATTAATTTTGCCTGAAGCTAACTTAAGCTATATCACCCAGCGCGAAACATTTTGTTTAATAAATAATATGGAGTTTTTGAATGACCGCTTTGCTTCGCTTTCTATTTCGTACGATATGAATGGTAAGCTTTTCAACCGCATTCCACTTATAAAAAAGCTAAAATGGAGGGAAATGTTTCGGTTTAGAGCTTTATGGGGAACGCTTACGGATAAAAACAATCCATTTAAAAGCAATAACCCCGACTTGTTTCTGTTTCCGATGCGCGATGGCAAATACACCAGTTTCGTAATGGATCCCTCTATTCCTTATATGGAAGCAAGTGTGGGCATATACAATATATTCAAGCTTTTGCACGTTGAGTATGTACATAGGCTCACATATAGAAACAATCCCGACATCAATAAGTGGGGAATACGCTTTATGGTATTAATGGTTTTTTAAAACGAAACAGTATGCAACCATTAGCAGAAAGACTTCGACCTAAAACGCTCGATGAGTATATTGGTCAGAAACATTTAGTAGGACCAAATGCCATTCTCCGCAAAATGATTGATGGGGGGAGGATTTCCTCTTTTATTCTATGGGGACCTCCAGGTGTAGGTAAAACAACACTTGCTCAAATCATTGCCAACAAACTCGAAACACCTTTTTATACACTCAGTGCCGTCACATCGGGTGTGAAAGATGTACGCGAGGTGATAGAAAGAGCCAAAAGCAATCGTTTCTTCTCGCAAGCAAGCCCTATTCTTTTTATCGACGAGATTCATCGTTTTAGCAAATCACAGCAAGATTCACTGCTTGGCGCTGTCGAAAATGGAACTGTAACACTGATTGGTGCAACCACCGAAAATCCCTCTTTTGAAGTCATACGCCCATTGCTTTCTCGTTGTCAACTTTATGTATTAAAATCGTTGGAACAAGAAGACTTGTCAGAACTACTGGAACGTGCCATTCGCACCGATCATATATTGAAGGAACGAAACATTGAGTTGAAAGAAACCAATGCTATGCTGCGTTATTCGGGAGGTGACGCACGCAAACTGCTCAATATATTAGACTTGGTTGTGACTTCCGAAAATAAAGAACCCGTCGTGATTACCGACGAAATAGTAACCGACCGCTTGCAACAAAACCCGTTGGCTTATGACAAAGACGGCGAAATGCACTATGACATTATATCGGCCTTCATTAAATCCATCCGAGGCAGCGACCCCGACGGAGCTATTTATTGGTTGGCCCGAATGGTTGAGGGGGGAGAAGATCCTGCATTCATTGCACGCAGACTGGTGATTGCTGCTGCCGAAGACATAGGCTTGGCTAACCCAAATGCTCTGCTACTTGCGAATGCTTGTTTTGATACTATAATGAAAGTAGGCTGGCCCGAAGGACGTATTCCATTGGCTGAAGCCACCATTTATCTGGCAACAAGCCCTAAAAGCAATTCCGCCTATCAAGCCATTGATGCGGCTATTGCATTGGTTAGAGAAACAGGGAATCAACCCGTGCCACTCCATTTGCGCAATGCTCCCACCAAATTGATGAAACAATTAGGCTATGGGCAAGATTATAAATATGCGCATAGCTATGAAGGAAACTTTGTAAAACAACAGTTTCTGCCCGACCACCTGAAAGATAAACGTATATGGAAGCCTCAACAAAATGCAGCCGAACAAGCTCACGTACAAAGACTGCAACAGTTGTGGGGTGATAGATACAAAGATTTATAAAATAGGATTATTATCATTACTTAAAACCCTAAAGCGTATGAAAATTGTAGTTTTAGACGGGCACACCGTTAATCCTGGCGATTTATCGTGGGATAGTTTAAAGTCTCTTGGTGATTGCACAATTTACGAGCGAACTTCTCCCGAACAAGTTTTAGAACGGGCTAAAGAGGCGGAAGTGATTTTAACGAATAAAGTAGTGATTACTGCCGAGCACATTGCTGCACTACCTCAATTGAAATACATTGGAGTGTTGGCAACGGGTTACAACATCATAGACTTAGGAGCAGCCAAGGAATATAGCATTATTGTCACCAATATTCCAGCATACAGCACACCATCGGTAGGGCAAATGGTATTTGCACATATTTTGAATATTACGCAACAAGTTCAGCACTATTCAGACGAAGTACACAATGGTAGATGGACAAACAGTGCTGATTTTTGTTTTTGGGACACTCCTCTTATCGAGTTACTCGGAAAGAAAATAGGCTTGATAAGATTGGGGCAAACTGGATACAACACTGCACGTATTGCACTTGGATTTGGTATGAAGGTTTGGGCTTATACCACAAAATCACGACTCCAACTGCCCCCTGAAATCAAAAAGATGGAATTAGACCAAATATTTCGTGAGTGTGATATAGTTAGTCTTCACTGCCCTTTGACAGAAGAGACCAAAGAACTGGTAAACGCTAAAAGATTGGCTATGATGAAGCCAAATGCCATCCTTATCAATACAGGTAGAGGACAGCTCATTAATGAACAAGATTTAGCAGATGCGTTAAACAATAAAAAGATATATGCAGCAGGTGTCGATGTACTTTCTACCGAACCACCCAAAGCAGATAATCCTTTGCTCACTGCACGCAACTGTTTTATCACACCGCATATTGCTTGGGCCACTACTGCCTCGCGCGAGCGTTTAATGGGCATTATGATTGCAAACTTAAAAGCGTTTATTGCAGGAAAGCCTGAAAACAACGTTGTGAAATAGTATTCACATTTTTATAAAAAGAACAACGGCGGTGAGAGCTTCAAGAAGCACTCACCGCCGTTGTCTACATATTTTGTTGAAGTAGAAGATGCGGATGTAACCCTGTAAACTGAAGAAAACAAAGATGCTAAATCAGAGTAATCCGTAAGTTCCCATGTTACTGTAGTCGGTTTTGGTGTATAAATCTCCAGAATCGAATTCAACTCATGAATTATACCGTTTTTACAGTTAATGTTATATTCCCTTAGAGTCACACCATCCCCATTCTCACTATTATAATTTATGAAGAAAGTGCCATCGACATCTTTAAGACTCATCAGTCTCTTTGGCGCTAGCGGAGACACATTAGTATTTGCGTTTGCCAACTCTGAATAGCCATACTGCTGGGTAAGTATATGATAAGCGACAAACTGATTAAGAGCGTTCGACTCATCTTTATAATTATCGTCTTCAGCTCCCAGCATCGCTGCGACCTGCTCTACTGTTTGGTATTCCCCGAATACTTCATTCGGCTCAGCAAATAGTGTATACTTATACTTTCGCTCAACATAATTTTCAACATAGCTTATCACATCAAGACGCTCATTATATCCCGTTGCATCAACAAGAGATCTAGATCGGAAGAGCACACGTCTGAACTCCAGTCACGAGATTCCATCTC
>CAMTPA010000044.1 GCA_947074275.1 uncultured Bacteroides sp. | reverse complement strand
GTATTAGATTTAAGGTTAACAAAGGTTGGAGTCAGGCGTGACTCCTTTTTTTTTGATCTTATGTTCCGATTGCTATTGTCAACTCTACACATCTATCCTATCAACTGTTCATTAATAGCATCACAAATATTCACAGTCCATTCAATACATAGATATAATTATCTAAAATTCACATCCTTCTCACCAACCTATTTTCGCAATTATTTGTTTATCAAGAAAAAAAGCATTGTGTAACTATTTAAACAAATAACCGTATGGACAGAAAATTGCATCGCCCCGAAGATGAAAAGCATCGCCCAAGCGACGACCCTAACAACCCTTACAGCAAGGAAGCTTTGAATAAGATTGATTCCGATAACGATGATCTCAATTCGCAGATTGAAGATGTAGAAGAACAAATAGAGGATAACAACGATACCGATGGTGGCGTTGGTGCATGGGGAGGTTCTTGATAATCAATAGATTGTGTTTATAGTGTTTGAGAAGGAGGTTCACTGATGTGAGCTTCCTTTTTTTGTTCCCTTGTTGTTTTAGTTTGTTACAAAAACAAATATAATCCGTATATTCGTGGCTATTCGCCAAATGCTATGGGCGGACTTCACAAACTTAAATAGGAAACAGCTATGATGAAGAAACTATTATCGGTATGTTTTTCGATGTTTTACGTGTTTGTCTTTCAAGCACAGACAGTTCAATTGTCTGCCCCGCTACAACAATTGTATGCTGTGATAGATACATTGCCCTGCCACTTCTTTCAACAAAAGCCATTGATAGGTATTACGATGGATATGGATTCGATGCGAATGAATGTGCGCCACCCTTATGTGGAGGCCGTGATAAAAGCAGGCGGCATCCCCTATTTGATACCGATAACAGATGATGTGCAGATACTTAACAGCATCGTGGCACAGATAGACGGCATTGTGCTGACGGGTGGCGATGACATCGACCCCAAATACTACAACGAAGAGCCTCACGAACACATTGGCGATGTGATTCCCCAACGGGATGTTTCTGAGCTGCTCATTTTGCGGTTGGCCTCAAAGCGAGGCGTTCCTATCTTGGGCATTTGCAGAGGATTGCAACTCATCAACGTGGGTTTCGGTGGCACGCTCTACCAAGACATTCCGTCACAATTTCCATCTGCCATAAAGCATCGACAAGAAGAGAAGGCGACGGTAGGAACACACCGCATCACCCTCGTAGAGGATGGAAAGCTACATAAAATATTAGGCCAAACCGAGGTGTTAGCCAACAGTCATCATCACCAAGGCATCAAAATGCTTGCACCGGGTTTTTTAGTAACAGGCTATACCGACGACGGGCTACCCGAGGTCATCGAATCTTGTGGCATCATAGCTGTACAATATCATCCCGAAATATTTGCGGCAGCAGGCGACACCACAACCCTGAAAATCTTTCGGTATCTGACAGACCAAGCCAAAGTGTTTAAGCAAAATAAGCAGTAACCCCCTTGCTATCCCCCCATAAAATCAATTTTAATCAACTTAATACAACAAAAACGATGAACACACAGAATGCGCTTCCGAGTACAAAACCCCATTTTGAAATTTTGGACGGACTACGCGGTGTGGCAGCCATTATGGTGGTGTGGTTTCACATCTTCGAGGCTTTTGCCACTTCACATTTAGACCAACGCATAAACCACGGCTACTTAGCGGTCGACTTCTTCTTTATCCTTTCGGGTTTTGTGGTGGGGTATGCTTACGATGATCGTTGGAAAACATTGAGCGTAAAAGAGTTTTTAAAACGAAGGGTGATACGATTGCATCCGATGGTGGTGATGGGAGCATTGATAGGAGGAGCGATGTTTTATACGCAAGGCTGCTCGGTGTGGGATGTGACCGAGGTGACTGTGCTTGCTTTGTTTGTGGCCACCTTTATCAATGCGCTGCTCATTCCAGCAACCATTGGCACCGAAGTGCGTGGTTTGGGCGAGATGTATCCATTGAACGGTCCCAGTTGGTCGCTGTTTTTCGAATACATTGGCAATATCCTATACGCACTGTTTATACGTAAGTTACCCACCAAGGCACTGGCCGTGTTGGTGTTTGCGGCAGGGTGTGGATTGGCCTCTTACGCCATCTTTGGCCCTTTGGGTGATATTTGCGTGGGCTATTCGCTCACGGGAGCTGAGTTTACAGGTGGATTCTTGCGTTTGTTGTTCTCTTTTTCGGCTGGGTTGCTTCTTTTCCGTTTGTTCAAGCCCGTTAAAGTCAAAAATACCTTTTGGATATGTAGCCTCGTGGTGGTATTCCTTTTGGCCACACCACGCATTGGCGGAGGCGAAATGCTTTGGCTCAACGGGTTGTACGACACCATTTGCTTTGCGTTGTTATTTCCCCTTATAGTCTATTTAGGTGCATCGGGCACAGTCTCCAATAAGCACACCATTCGCTTGTGCAAATTCTTAGGCGAAATCTCTTATCCATTGTATATGGTTCACTATCCATTTATTTACCTTTATTATGCGTGGGTGAAAAACCACGAGCTAACTTTCAAAGAGTCTCTTCCCGGAGCTTTGGCAGTGGTATTGGGTAGCATACTTTTAGCCTACCTTTGCTTGAAATGCTATGATATTCCTGTCCGCAAATATCTATCGAAGAGGTTTTTGAAAGATAAGAGCAAGGCGAAGTAAACCGTTACAAAATCATAGCATTTCAATATCGTTCAGCAATCGTATCAACGATCGCCCTATGGCATAAGATAGATTAACGGGAACAGCATTACCTATTTGTTTGTATTGCGAAGAAAGTGATCCTGCAAACTTCCATTTGTCGGGAAACGTTTGTATGCGGGCATACTCACGCACGGTTAGTGGACGAGTTTCAAGGGGGTGACAGCGTTCTGTTTGTTTTTGTGCAGGCGCACAAGTCAGTGTCAAGCTGGGTTCGTCCAATGACAAGCGGCGTGCCATACCTGTTTTTCCTCCTTCCAGTTCAAAGCTTCCTCCCATATACTCTTTTTGAATATCCAAAGGAAGGTCTCTCCAATATCCTCCCATTGGCACCAGCTTTAATACATTTTTTTGGGTGGATATTTCTGTCCATCCGATAAAGGTACATCTGTATCAAACAGGTCGCCTTTGTAGAGTGCGTCACGCAGTGTCATTATCCGATTGTAGGGTTGTGGCCATTGGTACTTCACCCGTTCTGCAATGTCGTTTCGGATAGCTATCAATATCAACCGCTCTCGTTTTTGTGGTACTTGAAATTTGATGGCACGAAGCACACGAGGTTCTATTAGTGTATATCCTAAATCAACGATAGTCTGCTTGATTGTGGCCAACGTTTTCCCACCATCGTGTGCAAGCAACCCTTTTACATTTTCTCCCATAAATATTTTGGGCCTCACTTGTTGAATAGCACGTGCCATTTCAAAAAAGAGTGTTCCACGTGTGTCATTGAACCCACCCTGTTTTCCTGCATACGAAAAAGCTTGGCAAGGAAATCCACCTGAGAGGAAGTCTACTTTGTCTTCAAATTGTTTGAAAGAAACTTCACGAATATCTTGTTCGACCACTTGCCATTCGGGGCGGTTGAACCTCAATGTTTTGCAGGCATCTTTGTCTATTTCATTTAGTAAAAGATGAGAAAACCCAGCTTTCTCCATTCCTAAAGCCATCCCACCAGCACCAGCGAACAACTCGATTGAAGTATACGCTCGCAAAGGTTTTGTTTGCATCTCTGTTTCCCAGTTTGAATAAATCATTTGCTCTATTTCGGGCACGTGAGCTATATCGCTGATATAGAAATACTTTCTACCTCCTTCGCCTATTTGAGGAACAAACGTTCCATTTGCTTCCCATTTGGCGAGTGTAGCTTTTGATACCCCCATTATGTCGGCAAAGTTAGTAGCAGATATTATTTCTTGCATAGTTTAAAAATTTTGAAATCCATCGTACGTTTTAAATGCCAATAAGTATAGGCTTTTAAAAGTGTCGGGCGATAATTGGTGAAGTTCCTCATAAACACTGTTGTTTATTTCTCCCATATTTAACTCTGTAATAACATCTTCCAGCACATCGGGCAATATTTTGCATAGTTTAGAAAAGGCTTCAGAGTCGTTGAATACGATTTCATAGAACTTGTCTATTGAAACGCGGCGAATTTTTTCATGCGACAGGCCATCTTTATTCCATTTCTCATTTTTCGATCGTGTAGCAATTACCTCTACTAACATACAAATGGCTTTGTCATCGTGCAATATCTTATTTTGCATATTCGCATACACTGTGGTGGCTGCTGCGCTACTCATCGTGTTGTGTTTGTTCTTCAGCTCTACGTAAATATGAAGTTCATCATTGATTACATCAAATCCTTTTTCTGGAACTTTCCATCCATCCCCAATGTATTTGAATATGTTTTGATGGAAATATCCAATATGATTTGTATTGCTTTTATCTATTTGTCTGATGCACTCAGCTTCTATAATTTCTTCTGCGCTTTTATTGTATATTTTCGCATCGAATGTAAGTTTAATTGGGTCTACAATGTTTTTATTGAACTGTTTTAAATCAATTTCAGTCCGATACAATTCAACATTTCTTTTACGTGATTGTAGATGTTTTCATCGGATATAAAACCTAAATTATACTTTTTCATAGATGCGGATATTTATGTAGTGCAATGCAAATATATAGTTTTTAAATCACAAACAATTTACGTTTATGCTATTTTTAGAACTAAGAGGATTTATGCAACTTTTTATCCCCAAACCGAAATTAACTAAAAATTATATACTTTAATCAGATTATTATTCTAATTTTGTTTTCGCAATTTGCATATTATTGTTTTGATTATTAAACATTTAATGCTGGTGCAACCACTTGTAAGTACTTTTGTATTGCTTAATTCTATGATTGAGTAATGTGAATGCTTTAAAACAAATGTGTACGATTTGTTGTTTATCACAATGAATAACGACAGAATGTGCATTTTTAATTAAAGGCGCATCGCTTGATTGTGCGTGCCAAATATGCTTATGTTGAACGACTCGAATGATAAAAACACAAATATTCAAATCAAGGATTTGAATGTTAGTATAGACAACAACCATATTCTCAAAGATATTAATCTTGAAATCCCGGATAATAAAATCACTTGTATTATCGGCCCTTCGGGGTGCGGTAAATCTACCCTTTTGAAGTCTATAAACCGACTGATAGATAACAACGAAAAGGCGGTAGTGACGGGTGAAATCATTATCGAAGGTGAAAATATCTATGGTAGAAATACCGAGCTGACCCATATTCGCAAAAAGATGGGGTTGCTCTCTCAGCGACCTACTCCTCTGCCTATGTCAATTTACGATAACATTGCTTTTGGGTGTCGCATTCACGGCATTCGCAAAAAGAGCAAGCTCAAAGCTGTTGTGGAAGACAACTTGCGCAAAGCGGGCTTGTGGGAAGAGGTGAAAGAGCGTCTTCACGACCCTGCGTCCAGTCTGTCGGTGGGGCAGCAGCAACGCTTGTGCCTGGCACGTGGCTTGGCGGTAGAGCCTCGTTTTATTTTGGGCGATGAGTCTACCTCTGCTTTAGACCCCATATCGAGCCGCAATATCGAAGATTTGTTTCTCAAGCTCAAAGATAAGTATGGCATTGTGCTGGTCACTCACACCTTGCGTCAAGCTCTGCGCATAGCCGATTATGTGATTTTTATCTATTTGGGTGAGATTATCGAGGTGGGTTCTGCCGACGAGGTGTTCAATAGGCCCAAACACGACCTTACCAAACAATATCTGTCGGGCGCATTCAGTTAGCCGATAGGCTTTACAAAGATGAAGAAAAGAATAAACTATAAAAAAACGAATTGATTATGGCAAAGTATTTTATCCTTTCATTGGCCACGGTGTTGCTGTTAGGCTGTTCGGGCAATAAACAAAAAAACGTGGAAGCTGTCGACCAACCAGCCGATGGACTCACAGGTTCTATTCAGTTATCAGGGGCATTCGCTCTCTATCCGATGGCGGTGAAGTGGGCAGAGGAGTTCAAGAAGATTCACCCCAATGTGAAGATTGACATATCGGGTGGTGGTGCCGGAAAAGGTATGACCGATGCACTGGCTGGAGTGGTAGACATAGGTATGGTGTCGCGCGAGGTGTATCCCGAAGAGATGAACAATGGAGCTTTCCCCATTGCTACCGTGAAAGATGCCGTGGTGCCTACCATCAATGTGAACAACCCCGAGATTGAGGCCATCCGAAAGAAAGGGCTAACGAAAGAAACCGCCCAAAAACTATGGGACAAAAAATATGCTACGTGGGGAGATATATTAGGGACATCGTCTAAAGTTCCTGTACACGTATTCACCCGCTCGGATGCCTGTGGAGCTGCCGAAACTTTTGCCGCTTGGTTCGACGAGAAACAAGAAGACCTCAAGGCTACGGCTGTGTTTGGCGACCCCGGAGTGGCGGCGGCTGTGCAAAAAGACCGAGTAGGCATTGGTTACAACAACATCGCTTACGTGTACGACCAGCACACCAAACGTCCATTTGAAGGCCTTGCCGTGATGCCTATCGACACCAACGGCGATGGAGTTATAACACCCGATGAGGAGTTTTACGCCACTTCTACCGAACTGATAGAGGCGATTAAAGAGGGACGTTACCCATCTCCTCCAGCGCGCGACCTCTATTTGGTGACGAAAGGAAAACCCAATAAGGCCGAAGTGATAGCTTTCTTGGAGTATGTGCTCACCGACGGCCAGCAATATGCAGGTGATACGGGCTACATCAGCCTATCTCCCGAACAACTCGATGGTGAACTTGCCAAACTGAAATAAACCCTAATAAAAGCATCGTGCGTTTGTCGTTATTGAAAAGAAGAGTAGCCGAAGACAAGGCAGCGAGGTGGGTAATGGTGGTGCTTACCACGATGTCTCTGTTTGCCTTGGTAGCCATAGCCATTGGTTTGCTCTACAAGTCGCTGCCCATTTTGCGAACTTATCCGCTGTGGAACTTGTTGTCCGACACCGATTGGAGTCCCTTTCGAGGTAAGTTTGGCTTCAAGTCGTTCATTCTCTCCTCTATCTACGTCACGGGTTTGGCGGTGGTCATAGCTGTGCCCATCTCTTTGCTCACAGCCCTGTTTCTCACCGAGCGTTCGCGCCCCATTATGAAAAAGGTTATATTCCCCATTCTCGATATATTGGCAGGCATTCCGTCGGTAGTCTACGGGTTGTGGGGCACACTCATCATTGTGCCTTGGATAGCCGATAGCTTTGGTCCGCGCTTTGTGGAATACACCAGTGGATACACCCTTCTTGCAGGAGGCATTGTGCTCAGCGTGATGATTGTTCCCTTGTTGGTGAGCCTGTTTATCGAGCTTTTCTCGGCTGTGCCCGAAGAGCTTCGCGAGGCAGCCGCTTCGCTGGGAGCTACCCGGTGGCAGACTTCCCGAATGGTGGTGCTTCGCAAAACGTGTCCCGGCATCATAGCAGCCATAGTGCTTGCCGTGTCCAAGGCTTTTGGTGAAACCCTTGCCGTGCTGATGGTGTGTGGAAATATGGTGGGTATTCCCGAATCGTTGTTCGACAGTGCCTACCCACTACCTGCTTTGATAGCCAACAATTACGGCGAAATGCTTTCGCTCCCCATCTACGAATCGGCGCTGATGTTTGCCGCCCTCATCTTGTTTGTTATTATTTTGGTGTTCAATGCCATTTCGCGTATGGTGTTGCAGCGTGTCGAAAAGCAATTTAAGTTATGAAACTGAAGTTTATAGAAGAAAAGATAGCCAATGTGCTGATGGTGATGGCCACTCTGTTGGTGTTTCTGTTTTTCGCCAGCATCGTGTGGACCATTGCCGAAACAGGTTTTCCATCGCTCACTTGGGAGATGATAACCTCGCTTCCCGGAGGTGGTTTCTACTTGGGCAAAGAGGGGGGCATCCTGAACGCCATTGTCGGTTCGTTGATGATTGTAGGTGGCTCTACCGTTCTGGGGTTAATCATCAGCATCCCCATTGTGTTCTACATCAACGTCTATCTGCGCAAAGGCTCTCGTTTGGTCTACTACACTCGTCTTTCGTTCGATGTGCTCTTTGGCATTCCCTCCATTGTCTACGGTGCGTTCGCCTTCACCTTTATGATATTTCTGGGCTTGAAAACATCCCTGTTGGGTGGTATATTAGTTATCACAATGCTGATAGTTCCTATTTTCGTTCGCTCTATGGACGAGGTGGCTCAATCGGTGCCGGGTGGGTTGCTCGAAGCCACCTACTCGCTGGGTGCTACCCGCTTGGAGGCTTGCCGTGTGGTGATGCGACAGATAGCTCCCGGCGTGGCCACTGCCACTTTACTATCGATAGGACGTGCCATTGGCGATGCCGCCGCCGTGCTGTTCACCGCAGGGTTTACCGACAACATCCCTACATCGCTCGATCAGCCTGCTGCCACACTTCCACTCTCGGTGTTTTTTCAGCTTAGCAGCCCCATACCCGAAGTGCGAGAAAGAGCTTATGCCGCCGCCCTGCTGCTCACCATCATCGTGTTGCTTCTTAGCATTTGTGGCCGCATCATCACCTCCTATTTTTCCAAAAATAAGATCAAATAACACGGTTACCACAACTCGATAAATTATAATTCTCCATTCGTTTGTATCCATCATCTTGGTAGTTTGTTTTTCAGATTATCAGCTTTTTGCTGTTGGGTGCAAAGGTTGAAAAACCGTAGCGCACTACCGAACAACTTTGCAATAGCGACTTAAACAGTTTCTTCAACACCCCACTCTCTTCTTTCATTTTTATATATACGCCCGTAAAGTATAGGAAAAAATAAAATTTCCGGAAAATAGAAGGAGGTAGGTGGGGGTATCTCCTTTTATTTTTCGGAAATTCGCATAAAAAAGAATAAGTTTATAACATATAGATACTTGTGCCGACAGCTATTCACATTCATCGGCTCAACTATGCACACTCCATTTGCTGGGTAGCTATATCTATCGTGGTAGGCATAGCTGTCCAGCGCGGTAGATAGAGCTATTCAGTAAAGGGGGCTTTTAGGCTGTAAAAAGTAGTCTGAATAAAAGAATATTGATTGTCAATTAAAATATCGTATAAGACAACCCGATAACGAATGAGTTTTTGACGGATGAATGGCTGGTTGCTCCAATCATATAGCCTGCGTTGAGGTGAATGTTTGCCAGGTTGAAACCTACTCCTAAGGTGATGAATGGTGGGAGATATTTGTTTTTGTTGCTATACGAATAGCCGGCACGGGCGCAAAACATTCCTGCAAAACTGTATTCTAACCCTACGGCAGCCATTGCGGTGCGATTGCTCGATGGGGCTGCTACGTAGCCCAATTTTGCGGCTATGTCTAAGCCGTGGAGCGATTCTTCGCCAAACACTTCGTATGATACACCGGCTTCTATCTGAAAGGGTTGTTTATACTTATATCCATCGTAGTCGAAACCAGAACCAATGTTGTTGAGTGCGGCGGCAAGCGATAATTTTTCTGCTTGATACATCACTTGTAGGTCGATGCCCACTGCCGATGCGCTTGTGTTGTGGAATTTGGAGTTTAGATAACGGATGTTGACAGCTCCCGATAGGTGGTCGATGAAGCGATATGCTACACCCAAGTTGAGCGAGAATTCGTGAGGGTGATAACTGTCCATCTCACTGTGGTGTGTGTTGTAATAAGAGTTTTTGGGGTAAAATCCATATTGTGTTCCTACAAGTATTGCCATTTTTTCGCCCATTCGGTAGTAGCCCGATAATGAGGGTATTTTGGCTTTTGTACCACTTGGCGACCATCCTAAATAAGACAAACCCATCGCTCCTTGGTTTTCGCTGAATGCTGCTGCCGCCGAGTTGTTGTAGATTGAGTATGCCGAAGCATCGGACACAATGCCCGTATTACCCATACCAAACGCCACAGGGTCGTTGGTCATACGGGTTTGAGTTTGCGCTGTCAGCGTGAAAGCTGCAAACAAGGCTGCCGTAGTGAAAAACGCACGAATCTTCATATCTTGTAAGTTTAAAATTTATTCAAATATATTGCTTTTTCGTGAAACGCTACTCTTGTTTTGAGTTTTTATAGTCTGAAGGCAACATCCCAAACTCTTCTTTGAAGTACTTACTAAAGTATTTGGGGTTGTTGAATCCTACGCTGTAAGCTATCTCCGACACGTTTAGTTGGCTTTCGCGCAGCATCTGTGCTGCACGCTTCAGGCGGAGCACACGAATGAACTCCAAAGGCGAACGCCCCGTGATGGAGGTGAGCTTCTTGTACAGATGCACACGGCTCATACCCAATTCTCGGCTAAGTTCCTCTACCGATAGGTCGCTTCGGTCGATGTTTTTCTCTACATAATCTATGGCCTGTTCAATGAGTTTTTCATCGAGCGAAGTGATGGTTATCTGGCTTGGCTGTGGGTCTATTTGTTTGTTGAAATCGCTCTGTCTTTGCTTTTGCGTTTCAATCAGTTTTTTGATGCGTAGCAACAGGATGTTGAGGTTGAAAGGCTTGGTGATGTAGTCGTCTGCTCCCGTTTCCAGCCCCTCTATCTTCTGTTCTTCGGCTGTGCGTGCGGTGAGCAGTATCACAGGGATGTGTGAGGTTCGGACATCATTTTTGATGATTGTGCAAAGTTGGCATCCATCCATATTGGGCATCATCACGTCGCTAATGATTATGTCGGGTTGCAGTTCGGGAATCTTGTGCCAAGCATCCACGCCATCTACTGCCTCTTCGAGTCGATAAATGGGGCTAAGGCACTCTTTCATAAAGGTGCGGAAGTCTTCATTGTCGTCTACTAATAAAATGAGTGGACTATCCTCAGACACCACGCTTGTTTCTTCTGTGATGTAAGCATCTTCACCGTCTAAATCGTTTTTTATATCTACCGAGGTGGCAAATGAGAAGTTGATTGTCTCGGGTGCTACTATGCCCAAAGCCGATTGCGCCTCTCCATCTTTTAGCGGAAGTGTGATGATGAATACCGACCCTGTGCCCGAAGGGTTGTCTTCTACTCGGATGGTGCCGCCGTGCAGAGTCACAAACTCTTTTACCATATGTAGCCCGATGCCACTACCGCTCAAGTCGGCGCGGTCTTCGTGCTGAGTCTGATAAAACCGCTCGAAAATGTGTTTCTTGTCTTCATCGCCGATGCCTACACCTGTATCACTCACTCGTATTTCAACGCTTTCTTCCCCTTTATCATTGGGTTCTATTCGTCGCACTTCAATATTTACCTCGCCCCCCTCGTTGGTGAATTTAAAAGCATTAGAGAGGAGGTTCATCGTGATTTTCTCCATTTTATCTTCATCGAACGACATTTTCAAAGAGCTTTCTGCCGAAGTGAAAGAGAGTTTCAGGTTTTTACGCTCTGTCAAGTCCATAAACGACTGGCAGATGCTGTTGAAAAATGGTATTAGGTCGCGAACACCGCTTTTCAGTTGGTGTTGGCTCACATCACTCTTGCGGAAGTCGAGCAGTTGGTTCACCAAATTGAGCAGACGTATGGCGTTGCGGCGTACCAAAATGAGCTTTTGTTTCTGAACGTCGTCTTTTGTATTGGCTATGATGCGTTCCAATGGCGATATGATAAGCGTAAGTGGCGTGCGAAACTCGTGGCTGATGTTGGTAAAGAAACGCAACTTCATATCATCCAACTCGTGTTTGTGCTCTGCCTCTTTTTTCACTTGTTCCAAGCGGAATTTTTCGCGTTCACTACGCAGCATCAGCCAGCGTGCCAATAGCAATGCGCCCATTAGCAAAATGGTATATAGGATATATGCCCACGTAGAACGCCAAAACGGAGGTTCAATCACGATTTCAAGGTCGGTAGAGTCGTTGCTCTAATACCCGTCGCTGTTGGCAGCAATTACCTTGAAGTTGTAGGTTCCAGGAGGCAAACTGGTGTAGCTCACTTGGTGTGTTCGCCCGTCTACCTCCAGCCAGTCTTGATTGAATCCTTCGAGCATATAAGCGTAGCGGTTCTTTTCGGGCAAGATGTAGTTCATTCCCGAAAAACCGATGGAGAACACATTTTGCGCATATTTCAGTTTGATGCGGTCGGTGCGGTTGAGTGCTTTAGATAAAATCCGTTTTCCGTTGTAAACAGAGTCTACATCTACATTCTTATTAAACAAAGTCATATTGGTGAACACCACTTTGGGGGGTGTTTGGTTGTATTTTATCGATCCGGGCAAGAAGATGTTATATCCACTGATGCCTCCCAATATAATTTCATTGTTGGCGGTGCGTAGTGAAGAGCGCATATTGAACTCTCGGTTTTGCAAGCCATCCAGTTCGTCGTAGTTGTAGAAAGAGTAGGTGTAATCGCCCGTTTTGTTGTCGGCTTGCACCATAATATTCGATACGCCATTGGAGGTGGTCACCCACATATTTTTATTGCTGTCTTCCACCACCGAACACACGATGTTGTCTACCAATCCGTTCTCTTTCACAAGTATCGCCAACTGGTCGTTCTTTGGATTTAGCACATTCAACCCCCTTTGTGTAGATACCCATATCAACCCTCGGCTATCCTCGTAGATATGATTAACGTTTTGATTGGAAAACTCTTGTGTACCAGCTTGATTTCCGTTGAGGTTGATGAAACGGTTGTTGTGCTTGTCGTATATGCTGATGCCAAAAGCGGTGCCAATGTAGAGTAACCCGTCTTTGCCAAAGTGTACAGATGATATGTAGTCGGAAGTAGTCTGTTGGGGGTAAGAGGTAAATTTTCCTGTGGCTGGGTTGAGCGATTGTAACCCATTTCCTAACGTTCCCATCCAAATATTCTTTTTATCGTCTTCGGTGATAGACCATATCTTATTGTTGATAAGAGAATTGTCATCGTTGGGGTTGTGGCGATAATGCTTGAACTCTTTTCCATCGAAGCAATCCAATCCACCAAAATAGCTACCTGCCCATACTTTACCATCCGAACTGACGTACAAGCACACAATCACATCGCCCAAGATTGAATTTGGCTGCTTGGGGTCGTTCTGGTATATTTTTCTCTCACCAGTTTCTCGGTTGAGGCTAATCAGTCCACTGCCGTTGGTGCCCAGCCACAACAGGCCATCTTTTCCTTCGGCAATGCAGGTAATATCGCTATCAAAGTTTTGGATATTCTTTTTGAAGTCAGACAAATGCTCCACGCCAAACTTATAGGCGGCATCGCTAAAGTAGGATATTCCTTTTTTGTAAGTTCCCACCCACACGATTCCAATATCATCGGAATAGAGGCAGTTGATGCTATTGTTGGAAATGCTTCGTTCGTCCGAAATATCGTTTTGAAGATTGGTGATGGTGCCGCGAGCTTTGTCTACAATATCCACTCCACCGTGGTCGGTAGCCAGCCATATCTTACCGCTTTTATCTTGCGTAATGTCTTGTATCACATCACTCGTGAGTTGATACTCTTTGTGGGGAGATTTACTGTTATAGAGCTGCCAGCCCTCCGTGTGCTTGTTGTGAAACCATACACCAGTTTCATCTCTTGAGAAAATCCACCAATCGCCGTCTCTATCTACAAACATACCATATTTGTCGGATATGAAAGGATGATTTTTGGATAGATATTTTTCGGTATATTTAGCTTTGGTAGTGCTCTTCTCCATCACATCCACTTCGCCGCTGTTGTATAAGAAAAACACCTCTTCATCTCCTATTATCATTTCGGTGAGGTTGGATCCATTTTGCGTGTGGTAATGAAGTGTCTTTTTCGTTTCGGGCTGATATTGATAAACACCCTTCCCTATTACGTAAACCCATAAGTTTTTATCCTTATCTACACGAATCTTAGAAGGTTCTCCGTTGATGCCGTATTGTTGTAGAATCTTTGTTACGTTTCGATCGAAGTTCTCTTTATCGGGGTCGTACACCACGTGTCCAGCACCTGTATATACCCAGATACGTCCTTCACCATCTTCGGCCATACGATTTATGTAGTTGTCGAGTAGCGAAAGCGAGTCTTTCTCTGTTTTGCGAAATATTTTGTAGCTGTATCCATCGTATCGGTTTAGCCCTCCACCAGCAGTGGCAAACCACATAAAGCCTTTGCTGTCTTTCATTATGTGATTTATCTGACTGTGCGATAGCCCGTCTTTTGTTTCCAAGCGTTTGAACATATACTGTTCTTGCGCTTCTGCGATATTGGGGATATAAAAAATGGCAATAACCGTAAATAGGTTTTTCAATAGTGTTTTCATACGCATCTGTTAGGGTGTGCAATATAAATAAAGAAGCGCAGTTTACCAATTTTATTTAGTTAATAGGTAAAGCTGCGCTTCGTATTCTTATCGTTTAGCGTGCGGATAATCAATGGTATAATGAAGCCCGCGGCTCTCTTTCCGCTCCATAGCCTGCCGCATAATGAGATACCCCACATTAATCATATTGCGAAGTTCGCATATATCTTTTGATGCTACGCTACGTTTAAACAAATCTTCGGTCTCCTCGTATAGTAAGTCCAAGCGCACCCAAGCACGCTTTAGGCGCAAGTCGCTTCGCACAATGCCCACGTAAGAACTCATAATTTGGTTAACCTCCTTCATACTTTGTGTGATAAGTATCATCTCCTCGTTAGAGTGTGTTCCTTCTGCATTCCATTCGGGTATTTCTTCGTTGAAACGATATTGGTCGATGGTGTCGAGCGAGTGTTTGGCTGCTGCGTCGGCATACACCACCGCTTCGATGAGCGAGTTGGAAGCTAAGCGATTTCCACCGTGCAATCCTGTACACGAACATTCGCCTACTGCATAGAGCCGCTCGATAGACGACTGGCTATTGAGGTCGACCAAGATGCCACCACATAAATAGTGAGCAGCCGGAGCTACGGGAATATATTCTTTGGTGATGTCGATGCCCAAACTGAGGCACTTCTCGTAGATGTTTGGGAAGTGTTTTTTGGTTTCTTCAGGGTCTTTGTGAGTTACATCCAAGTAGACGTGGTCGTCGCCTCGGTTTTTCATCTCGTTGTCGATGGCACGAGCCACGATGTCGCGAGGAGCTAACGAAAGACGAGGATCGTACTTTTGCATAAATTCTTTGCCGTCCATTGTGCGTAGCACGCCACCATAACCACGCATCGCCTCGGTAATTAGAAACGAAGGTCGGTCGCCTGGATGATAAAGAGCCGTAGGGTGAAACTGAACAAACTCCATATCCTTCACTGTTCCTTTGGCGCGATACACCATTGCTATACCATCGCCCGTAGCCACCAATGGGTTGGTTGTGGTTTGATACACCGCTCCCACTCCTCCAGTTGCCATAAGGGTCACTTTGGCAAGGTAAGTGTCTACTGCTCCTGTTTCGGGGTCGAGTATATAGGCACCGTAGCACTGTATATCAGGAGTTTGTCGTGTGACGTTTACTCCTAAGTGGTGTTGTGTCAATATCTCGATAGCAAACTGATTTTCTATCACGGTGATATTGGGGTGTTTTTGCACAGCCTTAATCAAGCTATCTTGTATCTCGGCGCCCGTATTGTCTTTGTGGTGCAGAATGCGAAATTCGGAGTGTCCACCTTCTCTGTGTAAATCGAACTCTCCTTTTTCATTCTTGTCGAAGTCTACGCCCCAGTCTATCAATTCTTGGATTTGTGCAGGAGCCTCACGAACCACTTTTTCTACCGCTGTGCGGTCGCTTATCCAGTCGCCCGCTATCATCGTGTCTTCAATATGCTTCTCGAAATTGTCTACTAACAGGTTGGTGACCGATGCCACCCCACCTTGTGCAAAATAGGTATTGGCCTCTTCCAAAGAGCTTTTGCATATCAGTGCCACGCTCCCTTTGTGTGCCACCTTCAACGCGAAACTCATTCCCGCAATGCCCGAGCCAATCACGAGGAAATCAAATTTCTTTATCATATCTTCTTTATTTCTTACTGCAAAGCTACGAAATAACTTATTTCATTGTTCCTTTTGTTGTCAATAAATCATATAATTGCTACCTTGCACCAAAAATCCTGTACAATGAATCGTATCTTTCACAGTCGCATAGCGTGGTATCAATATTTGTTGCTCCTTGTTTTAGGGAGCAATCTCATCGGGCTTTTGTGGTATCAATACATTATACCTGCGGCACTTATCGCTTTGATGCTGCTTGTTTTAATAGAGCGTATCATTCACACCACCTATACCATTACCTCCGACAATAAGCTCATCATTGTTCGTGGTCGGTTCACTCGTAAGAAGATTATAAACATAAAAGAAATTGATGCCATTCGCAAGTGCCATTCAATGAAATTTGGCAGTTTTTCTGTCACCAATTATCTGTTGATAGAATATAATAAAAATAAGTTTGCATCGGCGATGCCCATCAAAGAAAATGAGTTTGTGGAGGTGCTCCAGAAGCGAATGAATTTGCATTAATAAGCTAAAACAACCTAATCAAAATACATAGAGAAAATATGAAATACCAAGTGATTATTGTAGGCGGTGGCCCAGCCGGATACACCGCCGCCGAAGCTGCAGGAAAAGCAGGATTGAGTGTGCTGCTAATTGAAAAGAGCAATGTGGGTGGGGTTTGTCTCAACGAAGGATGTATACCTACCAAAACATTGTTATACTCGGCAAAGATATACGATAACGCAAAGCACGCTTCTAAATACGCTGTTGCTGCTTCAGAGGTTGCTTATGATTTACCCAAAATCATTGCACGCAAAAACAAGGTAGTGCGCAAGTTGGTGCTGGGCATCAAAGCCAA
Organism: uncultured Bacteroides sp.; assembly: GCA_947074275.1. Classification (GTDB taxonomy): domain Bacteria; phylum Bacteroidota; class Bacteroidia; order Bacteroidales; family Bacteroidaceae; genus Bacteroides. The sequence continues at coordinate 11,192 of CAMTPA010000044.1, read as the reverse complement.
ATTGAACACTTGTCAAGTTGTTACCGTTGTCGGCGAAGCGTTTATTGTAGATAAAAACACGGTATGCGTGGGCAATGATACTTATCAATGCGATAAATTGTTGCTCTGCACAGGCTCAGAAACTTTTATTCCGCCCATTGCGGGTGTTGCTGACGTGCCTTATTGGACACACCGCGATGCACTTGATGCCAAAGATCTGCCAACCTCGATTACCATCATAGGCGGTGGCGTGATTGGGATGGAGTTCGCTTCCTACTTTTGTAGCTTGGGTAGCAAAGTTAGTGTAGTTGAGATGACAGACGAGATATTGGGTGGGATGGATAAAGAACTTGCTGCCCTTTTGCGTGTCGAGTATACCAAACGAGGCATTCAGTTTTTGCTTCATACTCAAGTGACAGCCTTGAAACATACCAATGAAGGCATAGTGGTCACTTATAAGCAAGGCGACGAAACAGGTACGCTTATTTCCGAAAAGCTGCTGATGAGTGTTGGTCGTCGTCCTGTAACAAAAGGGTATGGACTTGAAAAACTTGGTTTGGCCACGAGCGAACGTGGCAATATAATTGTGAACAATCAAATGCAGACATCGGTAGAAGAGGTATATGCGTGTGGCGACTTGACTGGTTTTTCACTTCTTGCTCACACTGCCGTACGCGAAGCCGAAGTGGCGATTCATGCTGTTTTGGGGAAAGCCGATGCAATGAGCTACCGTGCCATACCGGGTGTGGTGTACACCAACCCCGAATTTGCAGGTGTGGGGCAAACTGAAGAGAGTTTATTAGCCAAAGGAATCACTTATCAGACCATAACTATACCAATGGCCTATTCGGGCAGATTTGTGGCAGAGAATGAAGGTGTGAATGGTTACTGCAAACTGCTGATTGATGCTGATCGGCGCATTGTAGGTGCACACGTTTTGGGCAACCCTGCTTCCGAGATTATCTCGATTGCGACGATGGCTATCGAAATGCAAATGACAGCTTCGGAGTTCAAGAAGATAGTGATACCCCACCCCACGGTGGGAGAAATATTCAGAGAGGCCTTGTAGAAAATAATGAGAAAGCGGTTCGGGGTTTACCGAACAGCTTTCTCATTATTCTATCAACACGAACATCCCCCATTTCAAGGGTTCATCCAAATACTTTTTTCTCATTTCTACTTGTGCTCTCAAAAAGGCTCTTCGCTTTGATATTCCCTCTTTCCAGTTTTGATAAAAAGCAATCATAAATTCGGCCGTTTCTTTATCGGGCACTTCTGCCAAGCTCACGATAAGCGATTTAGCTCCACTCATCCTGAAAGAGCGTTGTAGGCCATATACCCCTTCAGTACCTCTTACCTCGCCCAACCCCGTGTTGCAGGCCGACAACACGACCAATTCGGTGTCGGGGAATGACATAGCAGACACCTCGTAGGCTGTGACAATACCATCTTTTTGTATGTTCAGGTCGCTGTTCTCTTTCCAAGCTGCATTCGAACCTGTAAAGGCCAACCCCGTGCGCATCAGCACATCTATATATCTACTTTTTCCACTGCTGTTTAAACTCGAACTCGTTTCTGTTTCATCGTAAGGCAGAAGAAAACCGTGTGTGGATATGTGTATGATGAAAGGTGATTTCGACTTATCTGACAGTTTCTTAAAAGCGTCTTCGGTAGCGTTTTTTCCAATGTAGCTTTCCACTTCGCATCCTTTATCTTTGAGTATGTTTGCTATTTCGAGTGCTTCCTGGCGAGAGGATGGTAGGTAGTGAAAACCCTGTCCGCCACGTGTGCCTTTGTTCAGGCGTGACGGGGGAAGCCCATAATCGGCTCCACCAAACAACACTGCCGACTTGTTTTCGGGATAAATAGCGAAAGTACGGTTGTTGTTCAGACGGTCGGTAACTGACAGCTCATAATTGAACGCATACCTGCCACACAAATAATCAGTCTCATCGTGCAAGGCCGCAAACGGAATGTTGCAGAGCATACGTGTTGGTGATAGGGTGATATACGGTCTGTCTCCAATGATATTTTTTATTGGTTTCCATATATGTTCACTCAAGTATTTATAATCCAACTCTGTATTGTGAAAGGTTTTGAGTAAAGTGTCTTCATCGCATAAATTAACGAACTGAGGTACTTCGCCTTTCATACACACCAATGCCGTATAGTAGCGTTGCCCGTTGTCGGGGTTGTGAACCACTATAAATTCGATGATAGCTTCTTGTTCGGGCACATAAGGCAACATGTTTTTCCACCCGATGTTACAATTATAAGGTTCATTCACCGCCTCTCTCATAAAATCCATTGCATCTTTGGTGAGTGCTCCCATACGGGCGTTGGCCACAATAACAGGCTGATAATCTCCCGATACGTCAGCATTCTTCACTTCGGGTGTTATTTGCCATTCGTAAATTCGTTTTCTTGTTTCGCGCAGATAAGGGTCATTCTGCACAGGCTCTACTTTGGGTGTATATCCGTAGTGCGATGACACGAAGAAGCGTTTCATCATTTGCGAATTGTCGAACATAAAGGTGGTGTAGCCTGGTTCTGAAATATGACGGTATGCAAACCATTGCATTTGCTTGTGCCACGATTCAAGGGCATCTTGCAGATAAAGACGCTCAGGAACGGTGTAGAATGGTATGTGATATTGGTGTTTTTCGGAAATGAGTTGTCTCATATCACTGTAAACCTCCTTTGCATATTGTGCTTCGCCTTGTCGCTCGCAGCAGGTGGCTAAGAGAGAGAGGTGTAGCAGGTAGTCGTTCAACGCATTTTTTCCATAAATGTTTTTAGGGTCTATGGCGGTGCGATATCTATTTGTTGCGGTTTTGTAAAGCTGAGCCACCTTGTCGTAGTCTTTGCCAATGACGGCAATGCAAGTTCGGTTGCACATTATATTCTCAAAGCCGGCTTTCGATTGCATATTCAAGTCGCTTTGTGGCATCTCATTAAGCAGTTTCTCGGCTTTCTGATACTCTTTGGTAGTGATGTATAGTGTTGCCAGCCTATTTTTTAAGTGTATTATCTCATCTCCAGTCAAATTTGCCTTGTTGTATTCTTTGATGGCTTTCAAATACTCTTTCTCGGCCACGCTGTAGCGTTTGTATCTAAAGTTGAAGTCGGCCTTCATCCCAATGAGCGTGGCATATTGGGCGTGATTGCCGTAAATCTTAGTCATCTTGATGGCTTGGTCGATGAGTGCTTCGGCTGTCGGTCCCAGCCCCACGCTGTGTATCGCATTGGCAGATGTCCGCTCCAGTGCTTGGGTTATTTTTTTGTAAAGCTCGGTCAATGTGATGTTGTGTTTCTTGGGCGATTTGCACATTTCCGAGTAGATGTTGAAAGCCTGTATTGCCGACATGGCTCCCTCGTCGAACAGTCCGTTTTCCAACAGATAATCAGAGATGCTAAGATAGGCTTCGGCTGTTGCTTGTTGGCTTTTCGCATTGAGCAAGCGACTCACGTATTTTTCGCACTCTTGTAGTCGCGGCTCATTGTGGACTGTTTGTCCGCAAAGCGCAGCGGTGCAGCATAGCATTAGTGCGATGATGTGTGTTTTCATAGGGATGTTTATTATTTCAGTTTATGTATTATTTGTTCGGCTTGTGCCGAGAAAACTCCTTCCGCTCGGTAGATGACGGTTGCCAAGCTGTCCGCTTTCTCTTTTTCGTTCATTTGCAGATAAGCTCCTAATAATATCCATTGAGCCTCCTCCTCGTAGTCCGACTGCAATGTTCCGGGGGTGATGAGGTCGATGGCGGCTTGTGGCTGTTTTTGCTTCAACTGGTGGATGGCGGTCTGCAAGGTCTCAACCACGTTGTTGTTTCCGCGGGAGTGTTCTATTTCGGGATATGTGTAGTATTCGCTGAAAATTTGCTCTACACTGTTGTTCGAAGGCAAAAATGCAAAATAGATTGCTCCAATCAGAACAGCCGCAGTAGCTATGCCCCATAACAAAGCTCGCACAGGGAGTATGCTTAGTTTTCTTTTTTTCTGGGACGTAGTGCCCAGCATAGCGTGCAGAGCCTCTTCTTCGCCTTTCATCCTTATCGCCTCTATCATTAGGTAGTAGCGGCGTGTTTCTGCTTTCAGCTCACTGTCTTGCGCAAGCAGTTCTACAAAAGCTTGGCGTTCTTGTGGAGTCATTTCGTTGTTCACAAAACGTTCTATTTGTTCTTCCCTGCTATTCATCTTTCTCGTCTTTTGATTTCCATTCTATCTCTGCCTCTTTCAGTCTGCCCATCAATGCCAATTTGAATTTCCGCAAACACTTACTTTTCTTGTTCTTAGCGTTTTGGTCGTTTTTCAGGTTCATTTTTTGTGCAATCTCTTTCATATTAAGCGACTTCCAGTAATAAAGAAGCAGAATCTTTCGGCAACTTTCTTGCGCTTCACCCACCAGTTGGTTGGCTATCTTTTGCGCCTCTTCTTGTTCGGTCTCTTCGTAGTTTTCTGTTATCCACTCCGAGCACAAGGTGTCCACATCTCCCACATCCATCCTGCCGTGTTCTCGCAACCAATTGCAAGCTTTCCTCTTGCCTATAGCAAACAGGTAGGTACACATAGAAACTCCTTTTTGAGGTTGGTATGACCCATCTCGAACCTTTTTGGTGAGTGTGTAAAAAGAGTCTTGACAAAGGTCGGATGCCGTCTCTCGGTCGATGCCATAATTGGCGCATAGATGATTGATAAACCTTATGTGATAATCGATGAAGAGTTGGTTGATAACCATATCCGATGACCTGTTTTCTGAAAAACGATATGTAGATGAGTTTGCTGTCATTTACGTCCGATAAAAAATGTTTGATTTGGGTGGCTACACTCAATATAGGGAGTCTGCTTGCGCTTTTGGCTTTTTTGAGATGTAAGCGATTTCATCTCGGTTGTAAGCTGCTGCGCAAATTGGGCCACTGTATGTTGTGCGTTGTTCTTTTTCACCTGATACAAGGCAAATGTAAGTAGCCCGAAATAATTATTCTGATTGCGATCGTAGTATTCGTAGTTTATCTCATCGTCCTGGCAGGCACTCACCACAATGGCTGGCGATAGATTCGCCTGGTTTTCGATTCGAAGACTAAGGTTGGTGTGCTTGCCTGGAGTGGGCAAAAAGTCATCGGGCGCAAAGAGATAAGAAGTGCCTCGGATGTAGTCGTCGGCTTCGTTCCACCGGTTGGCTGTGCCGCTGTGACAAGCGTCAATCACCACCATCACTTGCCCACTTGCTCCCACTTTTTCTCTTAGCTTCTTTATCCATTCGCCCAGTTCGTCGTCTCTCAGGTGATTTTCTCCTTCATACTCACCTGGCAGATACCAATAAAGCGCGTCGTAAGGAATCAGTGCTTCGTCCAGCCCGTCCTCCTCATCGCCGTTATCATCCATCATCTGCTGCCCATGGCACGAAAAGTGCAAATAGATGTAATCTCCTTGCTTGCTTTGTTGCAGCATATGATTCAATCCTTGCTCAATGCCTTTTTTTGTTGCCTTTTGGTTCGACAGCACTTCGATGTTGGCAGAAGTGTAATTGGCGGTCGACAGCAGCTGCGACACAATGGACACATCGTTTTGGGCGTGAATCTTTTCCCATCCATTATCTTGTGGGTATTGAGATATAGCCACAATCAGAGCACGATTTTGCTGCGCTTGCAGCGAAACTTGCCATGTGGTACTCAATATAAGAAATAAAACCAGTATTCGCATAAAGTATAAATATAGACTTCGAACATTTTCTGAAAAAACAACAAACAACCCAAGCAATCGCCGTCTGGTTTCCCGTGCTTCAATAGCCTGTGAGGGGGTTTGGTAGCAAAGCTTTGTCAGCACGGTAGCAAAGCTTTGCCAGTGCGGTGGAAAAGCTTTGCCACCCTGCCCAATAAGCTTTGCTACATCAACCAGCCTTCGGAGTAAAAGCATAAAGTGTGACAAATGTATAATGTTTTTATGAAAATAACAACAATACATATGGAAAAAACAGGGCTGTATCTATGATAATGTATTTAACTGTTGTTTTCAATTGCTTTTCTTTGATAAAAACATCCTTGTAAATCTATACTCAAAAAAAGAACATCTTACTGATGTTCGACAGATGTTCACAAGTGATTTGACAATAGTTAATATGTAGTGTGTAAAATATGAACTATTTGCAAGTTGGATGTTAACAGTTGTCAATCCCTTTGTAGAGGGAGTTTTTGGCGCATTGCAAAAATAAAAAAATGAAGTGTTGCGGAAAAAAAAGATGGCTCAGTGTGGTTACCTTTTCCGTGTTCTTGCTATTAAAGAATAAAGTGAGTGTAACGGTGACTAATGAATACTGCGGTAGTCAAAAAAGAGCTTGATTATTAGAATTATAGTAAATGTTTTATTCTGTATATTCTATCTTATGCGTTCATTTTTTATGCGGTTTATCCGAAAACGAACTTTTTACCTTGTTGTGGTAGTGATTTTTTTCCTGCTTATCACGTGGTCAACCGAGTGTTTTTCTTCGCTTTTGCATCGTGGGAAAAAATGTTTCGACACAGGGATAAGCGAAGTTTATATAAAATAAGAACATCAGCATTTTTTATACCGAGCATAGTTGGTAATGTTTTATAATACAGGTATATAGATAAGTTGTATGGGTTGTTGTTACATTTTGTTTTTTTAGTAAATATCTCTTTAATAGATAGTTGTGGTAATGTTAAATATGTATTTTTTTTACACGTTGATAATGGTTTTATATACTACTTTTTTATTAAAAACAAGGTTTACTTATTTTGATAAACAACCTTGTTGGCGATAATTTTATGTTTGTGAATATTATATATTTGAAGTGAAAATATATCTAATTTATTATTGGAAAACATTTCCACTTCATCTTTAAAAATGTTTTGTATGTAAATAAATATGTATTATTATTCTTTTGCGTGAAAAAACATATTAGTAAGTCTTTTCTTGAGAATTTTGATACTATTTATTCAATTTGATAATTCATTAATTTAATATTTTATGGCTATGAGACGTTCTGTGTTTTATTTATTCGCTATGGCGATGATTGTGATTTTTGCATCGTGTGGAAGCAGTAATAATCCTGTTAGTAATAAACCCGCTACACACACAGCAGAAGGTGATTTGATATTAGGAGTTGAACCTTGTGAGGCCTATGCGATGGAACAACCAGGGAAAAGAGGCTGGGGAGTGGGAACACATTTCAAAGAAGCTACCGCTCGCAACGTTGCGGAATTAGGCGCACGCACACAATTGGCAAGAGCACTTCAAAGTTGCATCGAGACTGGAACCCAGTCATTTGGAAACGACCTTCAAAAATATGCAGGAAGTGACAATGAAGGTATGTCTGTGACTGATCAAAGTGGTAGCACAAAAGATCGTGAATCAGGATTAGCAAAAGAATTGATAAAAGGAGCAGTCGTTGTAAAAACAACACGCTACAAAACACCCAACAACCAGTACAAAATATACGTTTGTGTGGAATATAGCGAAGGTGTACCCGAAATGGCAGGGAAAATCGCAAAAGCGTTTAATGAAAAACTTACTGATGAGCAAAAAGCGAGAGTGAAGTTTGACGAAAAGAAGTTTAAGGAAGAAATGGAAGAATCGATGAGGGATTATAAAGGTATAACTCAACAATGAAATTAGAAATTAGATATAAACTCCTGATGCTACTACTAATGGTGGTAGCATTGCCACATATAGCGCACGCAGGAGGATTGAAACCTACTTGGATTAAAAATCCACCCACACCCAAAAACAACACTTACTATTTTAAAGTGGTGGAAGTGGATAATGGGCAAAACCTGAACTCTTCTCGCATACTCTCGCAAAAAGACTTGATTGGATCGATTGAACGTGAGTTTAACATAAAGGTATCCGAATCGCTCACCAGCACATCGGTGACGGAAACGAAAAATGAGAATGAGAGCTTCCAAGGAAAAGAGGTGTATACACTCAATATCGAATCGGGCGATCAGAATGTGAATATTTACTACGAGAAGGTAGATGAGTATTACGAAGCATACCGGATGAATGGGCACAAAGTGTTCAAGCTCTATACGCTTTATGCGGTGTCAAGGTCGGGAAAAAACACACGCTTCGACAACTTCAAGCTGACCAACCGTTATGGCGCAGGGGCGTTTGCTCGCTCTATCATACCAGGATGGGGACAGATGTATAAAGGGAGTACGGCAAAGGGAGTGGTATTCTTGTCGGGTACAGTGGTTGCAGTGGGCGGTATCGTGCTTTGCGAAAACAACCGAGCCTCTTATGTAAAAAAAAGAAATGAGCAGCCCAACCACGCTTCTACCTATAACTCGAAGGCCGACAGATGGGACACCGGGCGAAACGTTTGTATTGGAGTGGCTGCGGCACTCTATGTGTACAACTTGGTGGATGCGGCAGTAGCAAAAGGTACTCCGCGAGTGGTGGTGAAACCTCGAAGAAAAGGCGCAGGGTTTTCGTTTGCTCCTACCATCATTGGCAACCCCAATGATTTGGGCTATGGAATGTCTTTGGCATATAAATTTTAAATGAATATATAGATTATGAAACTGATAAAATACGTGGCATCGCTGTTGATGCTTTTAATAGTGGCTTCGTGCGTGAAAGACGAAGTGGATTTGACGGGAGATATTTATGGTAAAGTGACAAATTCCTCTACTGGCGAAATGCTTAGTGGAGTGACTATAACCCTCACCCCTGGGGGAATGTCGCGCACCACGGGTAGCGATGGTAGCTTTGAGTTCTTGGGAATGACACCTGCCCAATATCAGATTATGGCGCAAAAGAGCGGGTTTACAAGCAACACCAAGAATATCACGGTACAGACAGGTCGTACCTCATCGGGTGATATAACTCTCGCTCCAGTGAAAGTAGACGCAAAACTCAAAATCAGCGTATCTTCTTTGAACTTTGGGTCGACAAACTCTTCGCTATCGTTTAATGTAATTAATGAAGGAAACGCCCGTTTCAATTGGAATATATCGGGGTTGGACAATGTAGATTGGCTGCAATTCAATCCTACATCTGGAACAGTAGAAGCAGGAAAACAACACGCCGTGCAAGTGAACCTGGTGCGTGAGCGACTGAAAGAAAACAAGGAAATATCTATCTTGATAAATGCAGACTCGGAATCGGTAGCTCTCAAAATTACTGCCGAGGTAGAAAACAAATCGTCTAAGATAGAACTCAGTTCGAATACGCTCAACTTTGGCAAGGAGTACACTTCGCTCACTTTCGACGTGAAGAATACAGGAAACTCGGGTGATGCCAACTGGGACATTACAGGCATTGATGCCAACTGGATTTCGGTGTCGCCACTAAAAGGCACCACAGCTATGGGAAAATCGAGCGCAGTGAAAGTGGACTTAGACAGAACACTGGTGAAAGGATCAATGACCACCACCATTTTGGTGAATGCCGATGGCGAATCACTTCGTGTCACCATCAATGCCGAAGAAGCCGACCAACGCAGCGTGGAAGTAACACCAAGTGCCCTGAATATCGGCACCGACGAGAAAGGTGCTTTGACTATGCTCTCTCACAACGGGGTCACCTCTTATCAATTGCTCACCAAAGAAGGAGTGTCGTGGCTTACATTTAGCGAACCAACTGGTGTGTTGCCTCATTACAACGCTTCGGACGTGACTACCCTGAAAACCGTGGATGCCGTGATAAACCGCAGCGGACTATCAGCAGGCGACTACAACTGCACGGCAATAGTGCGCACCGACTTGGGCGACAAAGAGATACCCGTGATGATGAAAGTAGAAGAAACTGGTGGCGGAACAGAAGGCGGTGGAAGCACCACAACAGGTACCATCATCTCTTGCCACGACGATTTAGAATTTAAGCTGGTTAGCTGCAAGGTAACAGGCACTACCGCTACTATTTCTTATACGGTGAAGAATATTTCGAATAGTACAATGGCATACACGCTTTATGGTAATAGACATTATCCCTCGTACAGCTATGTATTTGACGATCGTGGAAATCAATATGGTTTTGGAGGTATGACTTTGGGGAATAGTTCGGGTAGCTATGGTGTAGATATAACACAGCCCAGTGAGATAACTATTAATGGCTCGATAAAAATTGATAATGTAGATGCAGAGGCAGCCGAATTCTCTAATATTACTGTGCGTAGCAGTTATAGCACAAACCTGGTGTTTAAGAACATAAAGATAGAGGGGCGAAACAAAATAAATCTCCCAAATTCAGAAACAAGTGGTACTGTAACTTCTTTTCACGATGACTTAGAAGTGACACTACTTAGCTGTAAACGAAGTCAATCGAACAATGCGGTGACTGTGTCGTATAGAGTGAAAAATACGGGTAAAAAAACTTTGGCATACACGCTTTATGGTAATAGACATTATCCCTCGTACAGCTATGTATTTGACGATCGTGGAAATCAATATGGTTTTGGAGGTATGACTTTGGGGAATAGTTCGGGTAGCTATGGTGTAGATATAACACAGCCCAGTGAAATAACCGTAAATGCCACAATAAAGGTGAACGACGTAGATTCGGAATCTACGGAGTTATCGAACATAACAGTACGCAGTTCTTACGATACAAATTTGGTCTTTAAGAACGTAAAAATACAATAACGCTATAACGCAAAGAAACTTGCTGTTATTCTTGTCTACCAATATCAAGAAATGATAAACTACAATTAATATTCACTTAAAATCACGATGTTATGAAAAAGATTTATTATTGGATTAAAAAGATTATTGACTCATTGGACTCTCTTATTTTCAATAAAAGTGCAAACAATTATGTGCTGAATGCGGGAGCTGTTTTTTTGTATAGTTTAGCTGCAACATTTGTTCTTGGTATAATAGGTGCTATATCTACATTTTTCACAACGATGGATGTGACAGATACTATCATTTACATAGGTATGGTTTTTGTGCTTATCATAGGGGCAATGCAAGCAATCAATCCTATTAAGATGATAAAGAATATTTGGGTAAAAATTGGTTATGCGCTGTTTTCTCTGTGTTTGATTTCTGCAGCTTTATATGTGGGGATTTATCTTGCAAATATTCTTTTCTTTGCTGTTTGCGCTCTTTTGGTGATTGGTATTTTTATATTTATGCTTAGTGAAAAGAGGAAGACGTATAAAGTTAGATACAAAGACGGTTCCGAAGAAACAATTGATGGCGATATGGGTCCAGTGGGAAATGATGGCTTTACTGATAAATATGGGAACA
>CAMTPA010000043.1 GCA_947074275.1 uncultured Bacteroides sp. | reverse complement strand
AGAGCATCTGGTTTACACCCAGAGGGTCAGCGGTTCGAATCCGTTAGCGCCCACTCCAACAAAAGAAATTATCCCTGTAAGTGAAAGGCACTTACGGGGATTTTTTGTTTATTGGCGAATTGTGTTTATATTTACTCGCAATTCCAATATAGAGAAGGTTTTGCTGTTTGGGTCGATAGTAAAAGATGTCTATCACAATGGGACGGATATCAGTTTCGACCGAGTGGGCCAAATGTTTTATTAAGAAGTAAAGCGAAAAATAAAATGTATATAGTAAAAAAGAGATTGGAGATAGCGGCTTCGCATAGCTTAAAGTTATCGTACGAGAGCAAATGTGAATGTCTGCACGGTCACAACTGGGTGATTGAGATTTATTGCCGTTCGCACGAGCTAAACGCAGATGGGATGGTGATTGACTTTTCGCACATCAAGAAGCTGGTTAAGGAAAAGCTCGACCACAAGAACCTGAATGATATACTGCCATTCAACACTACTGCCGAGAATATGGCGAAATGGATTTGCGATCAAGTTCCACAATGCTTCAAAGTGATGGTGCAAGAGTCGGAAAACAATACCGCTTGGTATGAGAAAGATTAACGAGATATTTTATAGCCTACAAGGTGAAGGCTCTTTTACGGGCACTCCGGCCGTGTTTGTGCGCTTTTCGGGTTGCAATCTGAAGTGCTCTTTTTGTGATACCGAACACGAAAGTGGCACGTTGATGAGCGATGAAGCGATTGTTGACGAAGTGAAGAAATATCCTGCTCCTATTGTGGTGCTTACGGGGGGCGAGCCTTCACTTTGGATTGATGAAGCTTTTGTGAAGGCTCTCAAAGATGCCACTGGCAAAAAAATATGTATCGAAACAAATGGTACTCACTCCCTGCCATCAAACATCGATTGGGTTACTTGTTCGCCCAAAGAGGGTGGAAGGGTGGTTCTCGAGCGCATTGACGAGCTAAAGGTGGTATATACAGGGCAAGATATGACGCAATACGAATCGCTGTCTGGTGCAAGGTTTCTGCAACCTTGTTCGGGGCAGAACGCTGAGGAGGTGATTGAATACATCAAAATTCATCCGGTATGGAGGTTGAGTTTGCAAACGCACAAGTTGCTCCAAATACGATAGAGGGTAGGGAGAGAATAATCGAATTAATTATTCTCTCTTTTTTTATACTCCGAAGGCAAGCATTGATATTCATTCTTGAAATACTTGGCAAACTGCTTGGGCGAGAATCCTACTCGATAGGCTATCTCCGAAATACTTAACTGGCTTTGCTCTAATAGTTGTTTGCCACGCTTGATGCGTAGCGTGCAAATAAAGTCGAAAGGCGATTTGCCAGTAATAGACATCAGTTTTTTATAGAGGTGCCCTCGTGTCATTCCTACTTCATTGCTAAGGTCTTCTACTGTAAATTCGGTGTTGTCCATATTCTTTTCTACCAACGCTAAACATTTGTTGATAAGCTGCTCGTCGAGCGAGCTGATGGTGATTTCGGCTGGAGATACATCGACGGTAGCAAACTTTTTGTGGTTGGCCGTCTTCCACTCCAATAGTTTTTGAATACGAAGCAATAATATATCTAAGTTGAATGGTTTGGTGATGTATTCATCTGCACCCTCTTTTAGCCCCTCCACAATGTGTTCTTCGCGTGTGCGTGCGGTGAGCAATATCACAGGGATGTGTGATAATTGGATGCTGTTTTTTATTTTACTGCATAACTCCAACCCATCCATTACGGGCATCATCACGTCGCTGATAACAATATCTACGGTGTTCTTGTTGAGTTGTGTCATTCCCTCTTTGCCATTGCAAGCGGTGAGAATGTTGAAATGCTTTTTCAAGCTATTGGACAAAAATAGGCGGAAATCGCTGTTGTCTTCTACAATGAGCAGAGTTTTTAGTGTGCTGTCTGTTGTAGCCTCGATACGGGCTTCATCTTGTGTGGTTGCTGTTGGTAGCGGAAAGGTGAGTGTGAAGCGTGTGCCTTGTGGCAGGTTGTCGCTCACTTCGATAACGCCGCCGTGCATCGTGGTGAACTGCTTCACGATGTGTAAGCCCAGCCCATTGCCGATGTTATCGGTAGATGTGCCTTCTTGAAAAAAGCGATTGAATACCTTTTCCTTGTTTTCTCCTCCGATGCCGATGCCTGTATCTTCCACCTCGATGCGTACAAACGACACACCCTCTTTGTTGGTATAAGGGTCGATGCTTACATTTACCTTTCCATTAGTCACATTGTATTTATAAGCGTTGGAGAGCAAATTGGTGAGTATGCGTCGCATTTTATTGCGGTCGAACGATAGTTGAACATCACTTGTAGGTATATCAAGCTCCAATAAGATGTTTTTGTCGTTGGGTGCATTGGCAAAGTCATCGCATATCTCCCTCACGAAAAGAGACAGGTTGCCAAGTGAGGCGTTAAGCTCAGTCTCCTTCTCTTCCAACTTTCTAAAATCGAGTAGCTGGCTCACTTGATTCATTAGCAGTTTGGCGTTGCGGTGTACCATCACTATCTCTTCGTGGTTCACCTTACCTTTGCTGCCAATCATCTTTTCCAATGGCGTGATGATGAGTGAAAGCGGTGTGCGCAAATCGTGGCTGATATTGGTGAAGAAGCGTAGTTTAGCTTCATCCATCTCGTTCTTTTGTATAGCCTCCATCTCTTTGCGCTGCATTTCAATCTTTGTAAGTTGGCGATGCTTTAGGTAGTAGATAAGATAAAACAAGCCGCTGATAAGAAGGATGGCATACATTGCATAAGCCCACACCGATTGCCAAAAAGGTGGGCGCACCACGATAGGAAGTATAGACGACTCGCTGCTCCAATCGCCATTCCAGTTTATCATCTTCACCTCCAGTTGGTATTTGCCGGGATGCAACCGGTTGAAGTGAATCTTATTGTCTGAAACCTTCATCCAGTCTTCGCGTTCGTTCAGGCGATAGAGATAGGCGGTGTTGTGTTGGTTGTCGTAATTCATCCCCGACACCTCTATGGTAAAGTTATCAGTATAATCCACGGCCAGCTCGTCTAAAAGCTGAATATTCTTTTTCAATGGAATACGTCCATCGGGTAGCTCTTCGCCTGTGGCAACGGCTTTGTTCGATAGATATAGGTTGGTAAATACCACTTTGGGGTTTCGTACGATGGTTTTCAACGCTTTGGGGTGAATCTGTATTACCCCGTTTGTGCCCCCCACCAAAATACTTTTATCTTGCATCGAAAGTATGGAGTGATAATTGAAGCTTTGTTTGTCGATGCCGTCCTCTTCACCGTAATGGTAATAGCGAAACTCGGGGATAGACTTCTCAGGGTCGTTCACCACAATGATGTTGCTGATGCCTGCATCGGTTGTAATCCAAATGTTGTGGTTCGCATCTTCGGCTATTGATTTCACTTTGGCGGTTATCCATTTTTTATCGGCGGTGTGATAGATGATGCTCTCTTTGTTTTCATCGTACACGCACAGACCATTTTGTCCACCTATCCATAGCAGCCCACGGCTGTCGCGATAGAGGGTGGTGATGATGAGGTCGGCAAACAACTGGTTGATGGATGAGTTTTGAGAAACAGGATTCATCGTGCCTCTTTTGGTGTCGATGCTCACCATGCCGTTGCTGGTAGCTACATATAGTGTGTTTTTATTGTATAGCAAATCGGTGATGCTACCAGTGGGCAAGATGGAATTACTGGTGGTGTAGCGGTGTAGTTCGCCATTGGGTGTATAGCAATAAAGTCCGTCTACAATTGTTCCTATCCAGATGTTTCCTGCATCGTCTTCGTTGATACTTCTTATGTATTGCGGCATGTTGGATGTAGTGTCCGATACCAACTCTTTCAGTGAGGAGAATTGATTGTTTTGCAAATAGCATATTCCTTCGCCAAACGTGCCTATCCAAAGTCGTTCTTTGGAGTCGGTGAATAGACATACAATTACATCCGAAGGAATGTTGCTGTTACTCTTCTGGTAGCTTTCCATCTCTTTTCGGTGTGGATGGTATCGATACAAGCCCTCTCCGTCCGACCCAAGCCACAGGTTTCCTTTGCGGTCTTCTATCAATGAGTTGATGTCAGTTTGGGCGCATATATTCAATGGCTGAAAAGTTGTTTTGTCGAGGTTGACAAGAACTGCTCCTCGCTTGCTTGTTCCTATCCAAATGTTGTCTTGATTGTCTTTATATAGGCAGCCCAAATGGTTGTCGGGCAACGAGTTCTTTTGATTTTTCTGTTTGGCTATGTGGTCTAACTGTTTTTCGTCGGCCTGATAGATAAAAACACCTTTGTTGTCAGTGGCTATCCAAATGTTCCCTTTCAAATCGTCGATAATCTGAACGATGTAGGAATCGTCGAAGTTGAACTCTTTGAAAGGGTTTTCCCATAGATGCGTAAGGGTGTTGTAGTGCTGGATGCTTTTCTCCGGCGAAAATTTAGTGTAAATCCAAAGGTTGTAGTCGCCGTCGATATACATCTCGTGATGCTCGTAGTCCGATAATTGCACCGTGGTTTCTTTCAAAAACTGATTGTCGTTGTTTGCTTTATAGATGTTTCCGCTTTCGCATAATAGGTATGCGTGTCTATCTCTCGATACGATGCGCAAGATGCGTTCGTCTTGCGGTGCGGTGTGGATGGTAGTGGTTTTTGTATTGAAGTCGTGTAGGTAGATGCTGTCGGAAGAAGCACACCATAGGTTTTTGTTTTCGTCTACAAATAGTTTTTCGATGGGAGTGGAGATGCCAAGCGGGGTGAGTAGAATAGAGATGTTTTTCTCAATTCTATCTGTGATTCGATTGTAGTAATAATAAGAAGACGGTGTCTTTACCCACAGGTTCCCGGCTTTGTCTTCGTCTACGCTTTGTATGTTGTTGTGGTATCCGCCCGAGTCGGGGGTAAGATAATGTTTGATGTTGTAACCATCGTAGCGATTGACACCGTTGCTGGTGCTTAGCCAAATGAATCCGTATTGGTCTTGCGTGATGCTGAGAATCAGGTTGTCGGACAATCCTTTTTCTATGTCGATGGTACGAAAGTTTAGGTGTTCGTAGGCACAGATTGGTGAAAGTGTGCCGACGATGATGGATAAAAAGAGTAATAGGTGTTTCATACAAAAAAGATACATCTGTGACTTAACTCCTCAAAGATAGGCTATTTATTACAATGAAAGATTAAAAACAACCTCCCGATTGTATCCTGCTTGCTCTTAAATGTATCCTGTGGATTGAAAGAATACATTTTATACCCTTCGGGGTGGGTTATTATCGTAATTTAGCGTCAGAAAATTGATAACTTATTATTTAATAGAATGAAAAAACTGCTTTTCGGAATTGCTTTACTAATTCCTGCCCTGCTGGGCGCGTGGGAAAAAGAGGTACTTATCTCTACCCCAAATACCTCTTTGTTGCTCTCTGCACCGCAGGGCGAAGAACTCAAGTTTGTGTATTATGGTGATAAAATTGATGAGGCTCAGGTTTCGCAGATATACGATGCGGGATTGGCTATCAACAAGGCGGCTTATCCTGTGTTTGGCACAGAAAGCGTGTACGAACCTGCCTTGATAGTGCAGCACGCCGATGGCAATATGACCCTCGATATGCAAGTGACCGGAGTGGAACGTGAGAACACCGACCAATACGAACTTGTGAAGGTGATGATGCAAGATAAAGTATATCCGTTTGGAGTGGATGTGTACTACAAAGCTTTCAAAAACTCGGATGTGATAGAGACGTGGACACAAATTACCAACAACGAAAAGAAGCCCGTGAAGTTGCAAAAGTTTGCTTCTGCCTATATGCCCGTTCGTCAGGGTGATGTGTGGATTTCGCATTTGCATGGTGCGTGGGCCAACGAGAGCAAGCTCGAAGTGGAACCGCTTAAACGGGGAATGAAAGTGTTGAAAAACAAAGATGGTGTGCGCAACGCACATACCGATCACGCCGAAGTGATGATTTCGCTCGATGGTGTGCCAAGTGAGGAAAACGGGCGAGTGATTGGGGCGGCTCTTTGCTGGAGTGGCAATTATGATTTGACTTTCGATACCGACGATACAAACTTCCACGGTTTCTTTGCGGGCATCAACCCCGACGCTTCGCAATATAGCTTGGCTCCGGGTGAAGTGTTTGTGACACCCGAACTTGCATTGACTTATAGCGATCAAGGAGTGGGTGGAGCAAGTCGCAATTTCCACAAGTGGGCGCGCAATGGCAAAGTGTATAATGGCACAAAGCAACGCGATATTTTGCTCAATAGCTGGGAGGGGGTTTATTTTGATATTGACGAGCCTCGTATGGATCAGATGATTAAAGACATCGCATCGCTCGGTGGCGAATTGTTTGTGATGGACGATGGATGGTTTGGCGGAAAATATCAACGCCTCACAGACAACTCATCGTTGGGCGACTGGGTGGTAGACGAAAAGAAACTACCCAACGGCATCGACACGTTGGTGGCTATGGCACGCAACAGCGGCATCAAGTTTGGTATTTGGATTGAACCCGAAATGACCAACTCTGTGAGCGAACTTTACGAAAAACACCCCGATTGGATTGTTTGTCACCCTAAGCGCACAGCTCGTCCGGGCAGAGGAGGCACGCAGTTGGTGCTCGACTTGTCCAACCCCGAAGTACAAGAGTTTATCTACAACATCGTAGACGACCTGATGACCAACTACCCCGAAATAGCCTACATCAAGTGGGATGCCAATATGAGCATTGGCGATTACGGCTCTTCCTATCTGAAGGGTGACAAACAATCGCACCTCTACATCGACTATCACCGAGCTTTCCGCAAGATAATGGAACGCATCCGTGCCAAATACCCCGACGTGGTGATACAAGCTTGTGCCAGCGGTGGTGGTAGAGCCAACTACGGATTGCTGCCCTATTTTGAAGAGTTTTGGGTGAGCGACAACACCGAAGCTTTGCAGCGCATCTATATGCAATGGGGTGTTTCTTACTTCTTCCCATCGGTAGCAATGGCTTCGCACGTGGGCTCATCACCCAATCATCAGACGGGCAGAGTGATGCCACTTAAATTCCGTTTCGATGTGGCTATGACAGGACGATTGGGCATTGAGATGCAACCCAAGAATATGACCGAACAAGAGGTGGAGTTCTCGAAAAAAGCGGTAGAAACCTACAAGAGTATTCGTCCCGTGGTGCAACAAGGCGATTTGTATCGTCTGATTTCTCCTTACGATAACAAATCGGTAGCATCGTTGATGTATGTCACTCCCGAAAAAGAGCGTGCCGTGTTCTTCGCATACAAAACATACCACTCGTATGCGCAGGTGTTGCCTCGCTTCAAAATGAATGGATTGGATGCAAGCAAGAACTACCGCATCACCGAACTGAACCAAGATGCTGACGCTTTGTCGGGCTTAGATGGAAAAATAATCAGCGGTGCAGTGTTGATGAATGAAGGTATTGAATTACCTTTGAAGAATGAATATGCAAGTCACGTATTGGAACTAAACGAAGTGAACTAATTGGTTTCATATTGTTTCATCCCCTTGAAACAAAAGTTTCACGCTGTTGAAACTAAAGTTCCAAGGGGGTGAAACAAAAGTTTCAATACGGTGAAACTAAATCACCTTTTAAGAGGGTTGTGGCTTGGGTCGCAACTCTCTAATCTTGTTTAATACGATATGAAAAATACAATGAAAATGAACTTGAAACGATGGCTTGTTTTGCTGCTTGTATTGGGCACAACCACAGCGTATGGACAGCGTATGCGCACCGATTTAGGAGGCGAATGGAACACATCATTGGGCAAATGTGTTTTGCCCGGAACAACCGATGAAAGCAAGTTGGGAGAGGGACAGAAGGATACCACAACCACCTTTCAGCTCACTCGGCTTTATCCTTTTTCAGGAAAATTAAACTACACCAAACAAGTAGAAATTCCCAAAGATTATCAAGGTAAACGACTGTTTTTGGTGATGGAACGTACCAAACCAAGCACGCTTTGGATAGACGGCGACAGCATTGGAAGCCAATCGCACATTTATGCGCCACACATCTACGCACTTCCTGCGTTAACACCCGGTATGCACGAGGTGACAATCGAAGTAGACAACTCTCCCTCTTCTGTACCTCAAGAAATTCAATCTTCGCACGCTTGGACCGATGGCACACAAACCAACTGGAACGGAGTGTTGGGCGAGTTCCACATTGAGGCTCGCGATGTTTGTTTTATCCGTTCGATGCAAGTCTACCCATCGGCCGAAAGTGGCAAGGTGCGTGTGGTGATGCACGTTGATGCGGCCTCTGCTTTGGCAGCCAAATTGGATTTGAGCGGTGAAGCGTGGAACAGCACCGATGTGAGTTTGCTATCTGCCAAGCAGGTGGATATAAACTTGCTTCCCGGTGATAATGTGATAGAAACAGAGGTGGAGTTTCAAGGCCAACCGTTGCTTTGGAGCGAATTTCACCCCAATCTTTATAAACTCAATGCTCGGTTGACGGGTAAAGATGTGAAAGACCTCTACTCAGTAGATTTTGGTGTGCGCAATTTTGCAACAGACAACACCCACTTTACGATTAATGGCAACAAAACCTTTTTGCGAGGCAAGCACGATGCTTGCGTGTTTCCACTCACGGGCTATGCACCTATGGATGTGGAGTCGTGGCGCAAGGTGTTTCAGGTGGCCAAAGCGTATGGCATCAACTACTACCGTTGCCACTCTTACACTCCGCCACGAGCCGCTTTCGAGGCGGCCAACATCGAAGGCATTTATCTTCAGCCCGAACTGCCACTTTGGGGCGAGATTGATAGAAAGAAAACTCAGCTCAACGACTTCTTGTTAAATGAAGCAGATATGCTTTTCGATTATATGGGCAATAGTCCTTCGTTCACAATGTTTGCTTTGGGCAATGAGTTGCACGGCGATTTGACGTTGATGCACGAGTGGCTGGATGATTTCCGGGCAAAAGACAATCGTAGGCTCTACTCCAATGGGTCGAACAATAATTTGGGATGGCTTGGCCCGCAGGCAGGCGAGGATTTCTTCACTACCTGCCGGGTAGGTGGAGGCGAAGGTTACACCACCCACGTGCGCACTTCGTTTGCTTTTGTAGATGCCGAAAAAGGAGGTATTCTAAACAATACCTATCCATCTACCAATCAAAACTTTTCGTATGCAGTGGGGCTTTCTCCTAAACCTGTTGTCAGCCACGAAACAGGGCAATTTCAAATCTACCCCAATTATGCCGAGATAGATAAGTACACGGGTGTGCTCTACCCCTACAACTTTGTGGCTTTTCGCAATCGTCTCAGCAACAAAGGGATGCTTCATCAGGCTGACGATTTTCACAAAGCATCGGGGCTGTTTGCAATGGAGTGCTACAAAGCCGATATTGAGTACTACCTTCGTACTCCAGGCTTAGGCGGTTTTCAAATGCTCGATTTGCAAGATTTTCCCGGTCAGGGCACAGCGTTGGTGGGTATATTAGATGCTTTTATGGATAGTAAAGGACTGATAGAACCCGAAACGTTCAAAGGGTTTTGTGCCCCCGTAGTGCCATTGGCATTGATGAAAAGCTACTGCTGGCAAAATACCGAAGAGTTTGTGGCCGAGATAGAAATAGCCAACTATGGCGAAAGTGTGTGGAACGAACCGTTGACTTGGCTGCTGCAAAGTGAAGACGAAGATTCGCAAAGCATCGGTTTTGTAAATGCCACCGTAGCACAAGGTGAGGTGGGCAAAGTATGCACCATCAATTATTCGCTCGATCACATTAAAAAAACGCAAGTGCTGACTTTGCAACTTGCCACTGGCGACTATCTGAATAGCTATCAAATATGGGTTTACCCCAATGAAACCGAAACGATAGGCGATGTTTATGTATCTAAAACGCTAAACGATGCAGTGAAAAAAAGGCTGGCAAAGGGAGAAACGGTGCTGCTTAACCCGTGTGCCGATAGTTTGAAAAACCAAACCGTAGGCCCACTATTTACACCCGATTATTGGAACTATGCAATGTTTAAATCAATATCCGAAAATGCCAAGCGTGAGGTTTCACCTGGTACACTCTCTATTCTCACATCGCCCAGTCATCCATTGTTCGATGGTTTCCCTACCGAGATGCACACCAATTGGCAATGGTGGCCTGTGATACACCACTCTTACCCAATGATACTCGATGCAACAAGTGCCGACTACACTCCTCTTGTGCAAGTGGTAGACAACATCGAACGAAATCACAAGCTGGGGCTGGTGTTTGAGTGCAAAGTGGGCGAAGGCAAACTGCTTGTGTGTATGACCGATTTGGATAAGTTGGCCGATTACGTGGAAGGAAGAGCATTTACCAACTCATTGCATCGTTATTTGAAATCGGCCGATTTCAATCCGCAGCATTCATTTTCGTGGCAAGAATTAGAGAATCTGTTTACTGCCAATAAGATTGCAGAAGATATTCAAGGGGTAGAAAACCAATCGGACTACACAATTAATGAGAAATAATAGGTGTTTCTTGTGGAGCATACGATAACTCACCATTTACAATAGAAGCCGCTTTGGTGTAGGGATGTTCCACAAAAGCTGTTTTGCTTTGAATGTGAAAAATATGCCAACCTTGCGATTTCAGATAGTCGGCAATCATAGAACGATGACAACGCCACCACAGCACTTCGGCACACATAATGGCGGTGCGCTGCTTGGTGGCGTGTTGCTCCAGTTGTGCAACTCCCTCTTTGAAAGATTCAGACTCCATATAGTCGGCATAGTTGCGAAACGATTGGTTGCGCCAAACGGTGTTCTTAGAATCCTTTTTCTTAGGGCGCAAGCCACCTAATTGCTTCATATAAATGTAACCGATTTGATGCTCTTCGAGTGCTTCTTTCAAATTGTCGCTATTGAATTGTGGATAGCGGTTGGAGCCTGGAAGTGAGCGTACATCTACAAGCAATTCGATGCGATATTGTTGCAAGGTAGCGACGAACAACTCAATGTTGAGCGTGGAATGCCCGATAGTCCAAAGAGTTTTAACCATAACTGTAGCTGAGATTTAAATAAAAGCCGTGTTTGCTCAATGTAGCGAGAAACACGGCTTTTTTACTAACAACTAAAAACTAACTTAATTTTATTTATCAATCAAACTTAAAATTGGCAATCGTTATTCTTCGTCAACTTTGTTGAATAAGAACGTGTTGTGACGCACAACTGCAATAACAATCAAAATGCCTGTGAAACACAGATTCAAAATGAATGGGAAACGCTGAGATTGTGTATGGAATATTGTTTGGAATAAATCTACAATGAATGGGCACAATAGAATAGCCAAATAGTTCATCACCATCATAAAACCCAAAGCCAAGGTTGCTTTTTGGGGAATGGCTGTGTATGTGGTCTTTTCGTAGAGTAGTGGTTGAATCACACCATATCCAAATCCCATAAAAATACAACCAATCGCTATCAACCATTCTGAGCGGAATATCCATACCATAGCCAATCCAATGGCGATGATGATGAGGTTGTAGAGTATAGTTTTTTCTTTTGTGAACTTGATGATAGAGGTCAAAAAGAATCCCGGCGCCATAATTGCTAAGAAAAACAATGAAATCATCAACCCCGATTTGCCGCTATCCAAATGATACTCTTGCATCAAGAATGGTAGGTTGAACGATACGATAATAACAATGTAAGTCACTATTCCATATAGTCCCATAATAGCCAAAAGGTTTCTGACATTGATGCCGTGTTTGCTTTTCAATACCTCATCGGGTATTACTATATTGTCCGCTGGTTTAGCGGCTTGTGTCGTACTGCTTTTGGCGGAGTTTGCAGCATCCTCACTTTGCATATTTCGTTTAAGCGAAAACGATAAGAAAATAGAAGCGATAGGCAATAAATACACAATAAATGGGAGATGCCAATGGCTTTCGGCAAGAATGCCTGTGACAAAGGTAGCTACCACCAAAGTGGCATTGGTGATGGCAGAACTCAAACCGAATTGCTTTACTCGGTATGGTCCGTAGAAGTATTTTGAGATTAATCCCGTAGACAATGGGATAATGATGCCCGAACCTACTCCCAGCAAAGCACTAACAGCTATAAGCTGCCACATTTTATTGGATAAGAGATAGAGGACACCACTAAGTGCAAACAAAACCAAACCAATCTGCAAAATAAGTACGTAATTATTCTTCTCTGTCAATTTTCCTGCCAGCAAAACAAATGGGATAATAAGTAAAGAGGGCAGAGAAGTCAACATTTGAATATCGAGATCGGTAGAGTCGGGAAATACGGTTTTAAGATCACCTAAAATAGGTGATACAGCCAAGCCAGGCAAAGAGGTCAGTGCTGATATAGACCAAATACCGATAAGTATTATCAAGGGAATTGTCCCACGACCAGTTTGTATTCTCATAATGTTCTTGTTTTAGTAAATTGTAGCCATATTCACATTAACAAACGGATTATTGGAAAGTTCGTTAAACTGCTAATTATAAAAATATCAAAACGTGAAATGGAATGGTATAGCTCTAAAAAAATAGACAGACTTAATGCATTAAAATGATAATGCCGCAGAACTATGTATGATTGAAAAAATATATCTTTGCGATGTGAAAACATACAAAGATAAGTTGAACCGTGAGTATGCTCTGACAGCCGTGCAGTTGGAGAATTTGATAGCCGAAATGCAGCCTGTGCATTTCGATAAAGGTACTTTTGTGGTGTGCGAGGGCGAGCGAAACGACCATTTGTATATATTGAAAAGTGGTGTTTGGCGCAATTTTAGAGTGAATGATGGTGAAGAGATGACTCTTTGGTTTGCATCAGAGGGTGAATTTGTATTTCCTGTGTGGGGATATGCCTACAACGAACCATCGAAAACAACCATCGAGGTTGAGGCCGATAGTGAAGGGTTCGCTATATCTAAAAAACGAATCAACGAGCTTTGTGCCACTTCGCTCGATATGGCCAATTTGTTTCGCACTGTATTTGAGCACCACGCTTTTTGGATGGAAAACTTCTTGCTGTTTTTTGCCGACAACGTCAGTGCCGAACAACGCTATCTTGCTATTATGCAAAAAAGCCCTGAACTTCTTCAGCAGGTTTCGCTCAAAAAATTAGCTTCTTATCTATATGTCACTCCACAGTCGCTTAGTCGCATTCGGGCAGGATTGAGGAAGAGGTGATAAAACAAACGGAGGTATCAACGCATTACTATTGTTGATACCTCCGTTTGTTTTACTATAAAGTTTCAATTATACCTTGCTAAATCACGCTTCTTGAAGTTTCGACTTAGTGGTTATTTGAATCTGGATTTGGTCAATGTCTTCTCCTGCTGGCAACTTGTCGAGCACTCGTTTTTTTATCAACGTGGTGAGTTGCTTGTCATCTACATCAATAAAGCCATTGTCGGTAGTTTGAATGTGATGATGTTCGTAAGGAGTAATATCGAATATTGTTTTTCCGTCGGCTGTCACAAACTTGGTAAGTAGTCCACTTTCGCAAAACGAATCCATAACGCGATAAACGGTGGAGATGGTCACGTCGGGCTGTATCTCTTTCATTCGAGATATAATCTCGTCAATGGGGCAGTGGCAAACATCTTGCATAATTTCATAGATTGCTCTGCGTTGTGGAGTTGCTTTCAGTCCTGCTGATTTAATCTTTTCTCTAATTTCCATTTTATCTACTTTATGTTTGCAAAATAAACAATAAGTTATCGCATCTGCAATTATTTTCTTGTTAATTAACAGCTAATGTGCCGTTTATGCGATCTTCAAAAGCAGATAAACCAGCTTTTGCGCCTTCGCCCATTGCAATAATGATTTGCTTGTAGGGCACAGTGCTTACGTCGCCAGCTGCGTAAATGCCTTTGGCACTTGTGCGGCATTTTTCGTCTATCGCAATTTCTCCTATTGCGCTCATCTCTACCAATCCTTTAAAAGGCAAACTGTTGGCTGTTAGTCCAATCTGTACGAAGACGGCTGATAAATCGATGCTTTTAATCTCGTTGGTAGCTCTATCTTTGATTTGAAGCGAAGTTACTTTTTCCTTGTTGCCTACAACCTCCATCACTTGATGGTGTGTGATGATTTCAATATTGCTTCTCGATATGGCTTGTTCTTGAAGCACTTTGTCGGCTTTTAGTGTGTCCATAAATTCTATTACGGTCACTTTCTTGCAAATACCAGCCAAATCTATCGCAGCCTCTATGCCCGAATTGCCCCCACCCACTACTGCTACCTCTTTGTCTTTGTAAAAAGGACCATCGCAATGCGGACAAAATGCTACACCACGTCCGATGTATTCTTGTTCGCCTGGCACATTGAGTTTGCGCCATCCAGCACCCGTAGCTACAATAATGGCTGGAGCCGAAAAACGCTCTTTCGATTGTAACTCGAGTGTATGGCCTTTGGGTGTAGGAGTTGCGCTAATTACTTTTCGGTTTTCAAACACCGAAATAGGATAGCTTGTTATGTGTTTGTGTAAGTTGTCTGCCAGCTCATTACCAGTCGTGTAGATGGTTGAGATAAGATTTTCAATACCAACAGTCTCTTTTACTTGTCCACCTATTCTGTCGGCAATAATAGCCACGTTTAGCCCCTTGCGCGCAGAGTAAATAGCTGCCGAAGCTCCTGCTGGGCCACCGCCCACCACAATCACATCAAATTCTTTTTCGGTGATGTCTACTGTCAATTCCTCTGTTCCAAATAGCGATTCGAGTTTCTCGATCAGTGCGCCCAACGACGATTTTCCTACGTGAATCAGCTTGTCGTTGCAAAACGCCGAGGGCACAGCTTGCACGCCAAGAGCATCTGCCTCACTGGTATAAATCGCTCCATCTATAATTTCGTGTTTAATGTTGGGATTCAATATCGAAATAATATTGAGGGCTTGCACCACTTCGGGGCAGTTGGTGCAACTGAGTGAAATGAATGATTGGATAAGATGTTCGCCTTTGAGTGATTTAATCTTTTGTTGTAGCAACTCGTCAGGGATATTTTTCCCTTTACCATCAAAATTGAGCAGTGCGATGACGAGTGAAGAAAACTCGTGTCCCGTAGGCACTGCTTTGAATAGGAAAGGGCTAACCTCGTTGTTCTTGTTGTTGCGGATATAAAGTTTCAATGACTCGCCTGCCAACACTTCGTAGCCTATGTGGGTGGAGCAGCTTGCAATGTCGCTTATAATATCGGTAAGTTCTTGATGCGATGGGTGATTGGCCGCTACTTCGGCTACCAATGTATAATCTCCTTCGAGTATTGCGAAAACGGAGTTTAATTGTTCTATAATGGATTTATCTAACATAGCCTTTATTATTTGATTTTATGCTTCGGATGAAATGAAGCGATGATTTAAGAGTGGAATGACAAAGACGTAGGAGGGTAGCTTATTGAATGTGAACATCTATCGCGCTACAAGTTAACAGTTTGGATGTTACTTGTTGATAGTTGATGAATGAAAGTAAAACAAGTGATAAATGTGTTGTGCATCACTCGTTTTACTTTGTTTTAAATAGGCCTGTATAAACAGGTTGACTAACTTTTGATGCGCTATAAATTAGATAGCACCTACTAAATCTAAGCTTGGTTTCAAGGTTTCTTTGCCTGGTTGCCATTTAGCAGGACATACTTGGTCGCCGTGTGCGGCTACAAACTGAAGAGCTTGCAATCTGCGGAAAAGCTCGTCTGCATTGCGCCCAATATTACCACTCACCACTTCGTAAGCTACGATTTTACCTTCAGGATTTACAATAAATGTACCTCTTTCAGATAAACCTACCTCTTCAATCATTACATCGAATCCACGAGCTAATACCGCCGTTGGGTCTGCAAGCATAGGATATTGAATTTTTTTGATGGTAGCCGAAGCGTCGTGCCAAGCTTTGTGTACAAAATGAGTATCGCAAGATACTGCATATACTTCGCAACCCGCAGCTTGAAACTCAGCGTACTTGTTGGCTAAATCTTCCAACTCGGTAGGACATACAAATGTGAAATCGGCAGGATAGAAGAAAAATACCGACCATTTACCCAATACGTCGCTTTTTTCTACCGTTTTAAACTCTCCGTTGTGAAATGACTGAACTTTGAAATCTACAATTTCTTTTCCAATTTGTGACATAACTATAAACTTATTAAATGATTTAATTTTCTTGTTTTTACATCTCGAACAGAAGCATTCGTTGTTTCTGTTATTTGTTTTGCAAAGTAAGTGGAAATATATTTTAAATGCAAGTAATTTGCATTTAAAATATTCTTTTGTATTTTTGTTTATTAGGTATGTGTCTTATTATTAATAGTTTATAGTTGTGTTAAATAATCTAATAGCTTGTTTTCTAAAATATAAAATGGGGCAATTGGATTAAAATTAAGTCCAATTGCCCCACTAATGAGTTTGTATATACCTATGGTTTTATTGCTTTGTATATACTACTTTAGTTCCTTGAAGAGTTAATGTAGATTTTCCATCTTCTCTATGTATGGTAGCGGTGTCGGCAAAGGCAAATGATTGTCCGTTTCCAATACTTTCACCTTTGAGGATGATTTTATCACTTTCTTGAGTTAGCTCCCACGATTTATAAACCAGTGTAGCCATTCCGATAGAAGACGCAACTCCATCCACTTCGATATTTACACCCATTCCTTTGTCGGGTGCAATGGGGTCGGGCATTGTCCATTGTCCAATAGCTGCTGCGTAAGTAGCATTACCTGTAATTTTGATTGCGGTGTTCCCCTCAGCTGTTTTTTTGTAAACTACCTCTACGGGGTTACCGATTAGTAAATTTGCGTTTGCTACGTCCGTGGCATCATCAATAGCATACCACGTGGTGTCCATTGGGTTGGTTTGGCACACCTGAAGCGAGTGCATAGCTGTTCCTGGTCCTACAACTCCACATAGCGTGTCGGTTTTTGTACAATCATCTTGTTTTGATGAGCTTGTTTTGTTTCCGCAGCTGCACATAAAAGCAGAGCAAACGGTTAGTACTGTGATAATCAGTGAGTAATTCATAGAATTGTTGTTTAAATTGTTATACGAATTTACATATAATAAATGTAACAACACATCTATTGACCTATATTTCTTGCATATTTATGTGTATCATTTTATTTTTTCCTATTTTTGCATATTAAAATAGGTAGAAATAGATGATGGAAAATGAATCCATATATAACTTGCTGGACTCAATAGATACTCCTGAAGATTTACGGCTTGTAAAGCCCGAGCAATTGCCTCAGGTGTGTGATGAGTTGCGACAAGCCATTATTCAAGAATTATCCACTAATCCCGGACACTTTGCAGCGAGCCTTGGTGTGGTAGAGCTAACAGTAGCTCTGCACTATGTGTTTAACACTCCATACGATAGAATCGTGTGGGACGTGGGGCATCAAGCTTATGGGCATAAGATGCTTACTGGCCGTCGTCGGATGTTTCACACCAATCGTAAACTGGGTGGTATACGTCCTTTCCCTTCTCCCGAAGAGAGTGAATATGATACATTTACTAATGGTCACGCTTCCAATTCCATATCGGCGGCTTTAGGTATGGCTGTGGCTGCCCACAAAAATGACGAGAAAAATCGCCACGTTGTAGCGGTGATTGGTGATGGAGCGATGAGTGGTGGACTGGCATTTGAAGGACTGAACAACGTTTCGGCTACTCCCAATAATTTACTCATTATCGTAAACGACAATGATATGGCAATTGATCGTAGTGTGGGTGGAATGAAGCAGTAT
The DNA here is from genome assembly GCA_947074275.1 of uncultured Bacteroides sp. Classification (GTDB taxonomy): domain Bacteria; phylum Bacteroidota; class Bacteroidia; order Bacteroidales; family Bacteroidaceae; genus Bacteroides. Next base: position 11,216 of record CAMTPA010000043.1, on the reverse strand, counting down.
TTATTCAATCTGACTACTTCGAATCGATACAACCAATTGCGTTTCCGTGCTGCTCGCCTCTTGATGAAGATGGGCATTTTGAATGAGGAACGTCGAAAAGCATTGATTCGTTTTGGAAACAGCTTGAAGTCGATGGTGGCTCAACAGCAAAACATATTTGAAGGAATGAATATTCGCTATTTTGGCCCTATCGACGGACACGATGTGAAAAATGTAGCTCGCGTGCTTCGTGATATTAAAGATATGGAAGGACCGAAGGTACTTCATTTGCATACTACAAAAGGAAAGGGATTTGAGCCAGCCGAAAAACAACCAGGCATTTGGCACGCACCGGGGTGTTTTGATCCCGAAACAGGGAAGCGTGTTATAAAATCTACTGAAGGCATACCACCTCTTTTTCAAGATGTGTTTGGACATACTTTAGTGGAGTTGGCTCGTAGCAATCCGCGCATTGTGGGTGTGACACCTGCTATGCCTACCGGGTGCTCTATGACTTATATGATGGAAGAGATGCCTGATAGAGCTTTTGATGTGGGTATCGCAGAAGGACACGCAGTTACTTTTTCGGGTGGAATGGCAAAAGAGGGCTTAATACCTTTTTGTAATATCTACTCATCGTTTATGCAGCGTGCTTACGACAACGTGATTCACGATGTGGCAATACAGCGTCTCAATGTGGTGTTTTGCTTGGATCGCGCAGGATTGGTAGGTGAAGATGGTCCTACGCATCACGGTGCATTCGATTTGGCATATATGCGTCCGATTCCTAATTTGACGATAGCATCTCCGCTAAATGAGCACGAGTTGCGACGCTTGATGTATACGGCACAACTACCTGATAAAGGGCCTTTCGTAATTAGGTATCCACGAGGTAGGGGCGTTTTGCTTGATTGGGAATGCCCGTTTGAAGAGATTCCTGTGGGCAAAGGCCGATGCTTGAAAAATGGAGATGATTTGGCCGTTGTTACGATTGGTCCCATAGGAAACGTCGCATCGAAAGCCATCTTGCGTGCCGAGAGTGAAACTCCTCAATTAAATATAGCACATTACGACATACGTTTTTTGAAACCACTCGATGAGGAACTCTTACATCAGATAGGAAAACAATTTAAGCGCATTGTAACAGTAGAAGACGGTGTGCTTGCTGGAGGAATGGGGAGTGCCATACTTGAATTTATGTCAGACAATGGCTATTCGATAGAGGTTAAACGTATTGGCATTGCCGATCAGTTTATAGAACACGGCACGGTGGCCGAGCTGTATAGCCTTTGTGGAATGGACGAAGAGGGTATCTATAATGTAATAAAGAAATCGGAATGAAGATTATCATCGCTGGTGCCGGCAATGTGGGCACGCATCTTGCAAAACTCCTTTCGCGCGAAAAACAAGACATCGTTTTGATGGATGATGATGAAGAAAAACTGGCTGCATTGAGCAACAACTTCGATTTGTTGACGGTAGTTGCCTCCCCATCGTCTATTTCTGGGCTTAAAGAAGCAGGAGTAAAAGAGGCTGATTTGTTTGTTGCTGTGACACCCGATGAAAGTCGTAATATGACTGCTTGCATGCTTGCTACCAATCTGGGGGCGCAAAAAACAGTGGCACGCATTGACAATTACGAATATTTACTTCCTAAAAACAAAGAGTTCTTTAAGAAATTGGGAGTTGACTCGTTGATTTATCCCGAAATGCTTGCAGCGAAAGAAATTGTATCTTCGATGAAAATGAGCTGGGTACGACAATGGTGGGAGTTTTGTGGTGGTGCGCTTATTCTAATAGGTACTAAAATGCGCATAGGTGCTGAAATATTGGATATTCCGCTTTCTCAACTGGGGGGCACAAACACGCCTTATCACGTGGTGGCTATCAAGCGCGATTCAAAAACTATAATACCACGAGGTGATGATACCATTCAATTGAATGATATTGTTTATTTTACCACTACGCGAAAATACATACCTTATATTCGTAAGATAGCTGGAAAAGAAGATTATGCCGATGTGCGTAACGTGATGATTATGGGTGGAAGTCGCATTGCGGTTCGTACGGCTCAGTATGTGCCCGACTATATGCAGGTGAAAATTATAGAAAACAACCTATCGCGCTGTAACCGACTCACGGAATTGCTCGATGATAAAGTAATGATTATAAATGGTGACGGGCGTGATATGGATTTGCTTTTGGAAGAAGGGCTTAGAAATACAGAAGCTTTCGTAGCATTGACTGGAAATTCCGAAACCAATATATTGGCCTGTTTGGCTGCCAAACGAATGGGGGTTGATAAAACAGTGGCCGAAGTGGAAAATATCGACTACATTGGTATGGCAGAAAGCTTGGATATTGGTACGGTGATAAATAAAAAAATGATTTCCGCCAGTCATATCTATCAGATGATGCTCGATGCCGATGTGAGTAATGTGAAGTGCCTTACTTTTGCCAATGCTGATGTGGCTGAGTTTACAGTAAAAGCTGGCTCTAAAATAACGAAGCAATTGATAAAAGACTTAGGTTTACCCAAAGGGGTAACCATTGGTGGAATGATTCGTAATGGGGAAGGTATATTGGTGACCGGAGATACATTGGTGCACCCAGGTGACCACATCGTAGTGTTCTGCTTAAGTATGATGATTAAAAAAGTCGAAAAATTCTTCAACTGATGATTAATCTAAAAATGATATATCGCATCATAGGTTTTCTGTTGTTGATAGAAGCTGCTATGTTGTTTTGCTGTTCGGGTGTTTCTATTATATATGGTGGAGATGATTTGTTGAGCTTCTTTTATTCGTCTGGAATTTGTGTATGTGTAGGCTTTTTGTTGCTCGCCATAGGACACAAAGCTGAAAAATATTTGGGAAGACGAGATGGATATGTCATTGTAACAGTCTCTTGGTTGGTTTTTTCTCTTTTTGGAATGTTGCCTTTTTATCTGAGTGGTTACATTCCTACTATTACCAATGCGTTTTTTGAAACAATGTCGGGTTTTAGCAGTACAGGAGCTTCCATACTGGATGATATAGAGCGACTACCTCACGGGTTGCTGTTTTGGCGAAGTATGACGCAGTGGATTGGTGGCTTGGGGATTGTGTTTTTTACAATTGCTGTATTGCCTATATTCGGCGTAGGAGGTATTCAGGTGTTTGCAGCTGAAGCAAGTGGTATGGCTCACGACAAGGTTCACCCAAGAATTGGCGTAACTGCCAAATGGATTTGGGGAATTTATGCTGGTATGACAGGTGCATTAATCGTGCTGTTGTTTTTGGGTGGAATGGATATCTTTGATAGTATTTGTCACGCTTTTACCACCACTGGAACAGGAGGGTTTTCTACCAAACAAGATAGTATTGCTTATTTTAATTCTCCTTATATAGAGTATGTAATAACAGTTTTTATGTTTTTCTCAGGGACTAACTTTACTCTTCTACTTCTTCTTGCTACTGGGCGGTTTAAGAAGTTTTTTGGTAATGCTGAGTTGAAATGTTTTTTTATTTCTGTAATTATTATTACTGCTATAATTGCTGTTGGTTTGTATTTTCTCAATTCAATGGATGCAGAAGAAGCTTTCCGCAAATCTGTTTTTCAGGTGGTTTCACTTCACACTTCTACGGGTTTTGCTACGGCCGATTATATGACTTGGGCACCTGTGCTATGGGGGATACTTACAGTAGTTATGTTGATGGGTGCTTGTGCTGGTAGCACTACTGGCGGTATCAAATGTATCCGTTTGCTTATATTGGCAAAAATATCTCGCAATGAGTTTAAGCATATCACACACCCTAATGCTGTGCTTCCTGTGCGAATCAATAAACAGGTTATTTCACCCTCTTTGCGCTCCACTATCTTGGCATTTACCTTCCTTTATACGCTTATTATTATTGTCAGCTCACTGATTCTGATGGGTATGGGTATGGGTATGGTCGAAGCATTAGGTTGTAGTATTTCCAGTTTAGGCAATATGGGACCTGGGCTTGGTGAGTTTGGCCCTTCAAACTCGTGGAATGCTGTGCCTACCGCAGGCAAATGGTTACTTTCATTTTTGATGCTTTTAGGACGCTTGGAGATTTTTACAGTGTTACTACTCTTCAATACAAGTTTCTGGAAGAAAAATTGATATTACATCATTCTATAAATAATTCTACTATTTGTTATCCTTGATTATTGTTGGTTTCCTAACAATTGCTATATTGCGCAAAAATACATAAACACATTTACAGCCTTGAAAAACATATCCTATAAGATTATTTATGTCTTTTAAATCTTTGAGAGCAATGTGATGTTGAAGTGCTTTTTTTGTAGTTGCTTGATAAATAGATGATTGTCTGGCCTATTTTCTTGTTGTGTATAAATTGTCTTATGCAATAAAAACAATAAATACACATCCTTGATGAATGTCAATTTTATCTTTGCCGTTGGAAAAGCATAAATATGCCTTATTTTTAATAACTATAAAACTACGAATATGAAATGTAATCATGCAATTCAAAAGATTACTATAACTCTTTTTATGAGTTTGGTATGTCTTTTTGCTTATGCTCAGAAAACTATCACGGGTGTTGTCGTTGATACTACGGATGAACCTATGATTGGTGTAAATGTTTTAGTGAAAGGCACGACGAATGGAGCCATCAGTGATATGGATGGTAGGTTCACTCTTCACAATGTAGACCCTTCAGAGGTTATCACCTTCTCTTATATTGGCTATCTTCCTCAAGAAATCAAAGTAGGAAATCAATCTAATATCAAAGTTGTTTTGAAAGAAGACTCGCAAGCTCTTGATGAGGTGGTTGTTGTGGGTTATGGTCAAATGAAAAAAAGTGATTTGACTGGGTCTGTTGCCTCTGTACAAACCGATGCGATTGTTGGCAAAGGTACACCTTCGGTAGTAGGGGCTTTGCAAGGGTCGGTTCCTGGTGTGAACATCACGCAAAGTTCAGGACGTGCAGGTAGCGGCTTTAATATTGAAATTCGTGGTAAATCTTCTACCAATGCTGATACTACACCAATGTATGTTGTAGATGGTATTATCTGTAGTGATATTCAATTTTTGAATCCACAAGATATTGAGCAAGTTGATATCTTAAAAGATGCTTCTTCTACTGCTATTTATGGTTCACGCGCTACTGCTGGGGTTGTAATCATAACAACTAAAAGTGGAAAAAGTATCGGTAATAAAGGTGGCACTAAACCAACTGTAACCTACGATGGCTTTTATGGTCATACATCGGTTGCCCGTATGCCCGATTTTATGAACGGACAACAATTCTATAATTTCCGATTCTCTAAATTTTTAACGTATGCTGCTTCTGCTACAGCACAAAATGGACAACCAGCTTATACAATGGGTGCTTATGAGCAAATGGCGTTGTATAATAATGAAACCGAAGAATATCGTTTGAAATCTTTGATGGCAAGTGGCGATACTTATGATTGGCCTTCATTGGTAACAAGAAATGGACAACAGCAAAATCATTATGTATCTGTGAATGGTAGCAACGAAAATGTAAGCTATTATTTAGGTGTTGGCTATAATGGTGAAAAAGGTATTTACGAAGGTGATGAACAAAGAACTATTAATGTGAAAGCGAGTATGGATGCTAATGTGAACAAATATGTATCTGCTGGTTTTAGCTTTAATATGGCTCATATTAATAATGATTATGCCAATGATAATGCCGTTCAGATTGCTTATCGTATGAATCCTTTTATGCAGCCTTATGATGCGAATGGTGAATTGAATGCAAAACCAGGTAACTATGAAGCGATGGGTTCTTCATCTTCATACCAATTTTCAGATCAACCAAGTCCACTGCTTTATATGCTCAATCAAACAAAAAATAAAGAAACTTGGAGATTGTTGGGTAATATCTATCTGGATATAAAACCTGTTAAAGGATTAAGCATCAAGACTGTTTTTTCTCCTAATTATACGCATTATCGTTTGGGACAATTTGATGATACACTGGTAGATAATGATGTGAATATTGCTCAAAAAACAACTAATCGCAATTTTTCTTGGACGTGGGATAATACTGTAAATTACAATCTTACTATTGATCAAAAACACACAATCAATCTGATGGGATTGTTCAGTATGACTTCAAGTAACACTGAATATGAATATTTGAAATATACAGGAGTGATGGACGGCACTTTGTGGTGGAACTTGAAAACAGGTGAATACGATGCTACAAACTCGAATAATTCTTATTCTGAAAATAGTATGTTGTCTTACGCATTTCGTGCCAACTACTCATATTTAGGCAAATATATGTTGACAGGAACAGTTCGTTGGGATGGTTCTTCAAGATTTGCTGATGGACATAAATGGGGTTCTTTCCCTTCAATTGCAGCTGCTTGGCGTATGTCGGAAGAAGAGTGGATGAGAAGAGATTGGTTGAGCAATTTAAAGCTTCGTTTGAGCTACGGTGTGACTGGTAACAATTCGGGTATTGGAAACTATGCTACTCAACAAACAGTTTTGGGTCCTGTTTACTATCCATTTGGTGGAAATTATGTAAATGGATTCTATCCCAGTGCTATCGTAAATAAGAACTTGACTTGGGAAACATCAAAAGAAATAAATTTAGGTATTGATTTTGGATTCTTGAATAACCGTATTAGTGGTACTTTGGATATTTATCAAAAAGATTCAAAAGATTTGCTTTTTGAAGTAATGCTTCCTTTTGAAGCGGGTTCTACAAGTTCTGGAGGGCCTATTGAGATGACTACAAATGTGGGTAAGGTTCGTAATCGTGGTATTGAAGCTTCTTTGACTACGGTTAATGTTGAAACTAAAGATTGGCGTTGGGAAACAACATTCACATTTGCTGCTAATAAAAACAAGGTTAGAGATATTAATGGTTTAGGTGAAGATTTGCCTAACAGTAATCTTTTCATCGGACAACCTGTAAATAATGTATATGGTTTTGAGTGGACAGGTATCGTCGATGATCGTGATATGATTGTTCCTGATGCAGACATTGCACGTTTGAAAGGCTTTACTCCAGGACAAACTGTGAAATCGTATGAATATTATTACGCTTGTTATGGCTGGACAGAAGGTCAACCTATTATCAAAGATGCCAATGGTGATGGTACTTTTAATGAATACGATAAAAAAGTATATCGTAAGGATCCAGCTTGGATTGGTAGCTTTAGCACGATGGTATCATACAAAGGATGGGATTTGTCAGCATCGTTGTATGCTAAACAAAACTATACAGTAGCTTCTAACTTCTATGGTGAATATTTGAACTTCTCAGACCGTGGCCGTATGAAATTAAATGTAGACTATTATATTCCTGCTGGTACGTTGATTGATTGCGCAGGTGTGAACCCTGATGGTTCTTATATTAATCCTGTTTATCAAGAAACAACTCATTACGGAAAATACCCATTCCCTAATAATGGAGGTGCAAATGGTGGCGTTGGTTCATCAAACTGGTTGGGCAGCACAAATAAGTATGTAGATGCTTCTTACGTAAAAATCCAAAATATAACATTAGGTTATACATTCCCTAAGCAATGGATGGATAGAATTGGTGTTCAAAGACTTCGTTTATATTGCACTGTAACAAACCCATTCGTGTTTACAAAATACAAAGGTTTCGATCCAGAATGGGCTGATGCTGCTTTGAGAAACGACGGCCCAAGCACAATTACTTGGCAGTTTGGTGCAAATCTTAAATTCTAATATTGTAATGATATAAATGATTATAAAAATGAAAAACAAATTATATATATATGCTTTTGCAGCAATGACTGCAATCTCATTGGGAAGTTGTAGTGACTTCTTGGATGCTGACAATAAAACTGCTGGTGGACAAACGGCAGATGAATACTTCTCTACCGCCGAAGGCTTAAAATCATTTCGTAACTATGCGTACTATTCTTTGAAAAATATAGTAGCGCAAACCACGATTTTTGAAGATGGAACAGACTTGTATATACGAGTTCGTAGTCAGTCTCCTTCTGAATTTCAACAATACTCGTTGAGTCCTGAAAATGGTGATGTGAAGAGTTTGTATATTAGTGCATACGGTGTTATCAACAACGCTAATGGTATTTTGGAATATGGTGGCCAAGACTCACAATATGCGCCTGATGCACGTTTTCTTCGCGCTTATGGTTACTATATTTTGACACAACATTTTGGAGCAGTTCCATTGTCAAAAGGTTACATAAACAATGCTAATCTTGAATACCCTCGTACTCCATTGAACGAAATTTATCAATTCTTGATTGAAGACTTAACGCCATTGGCTACTGATAGTCGTCTTCCTAAAGAAGATTTAGAAGGTAATGCAAGTCAGCGTGCAGTTTGTGCCTTGTTGTCGAAGATTTGTCTGGCAGCTGGTTGGGATTTGCAAACAACATTGGGAAATGCCTCTCAAGGTACCTACTCTAAGAATATTGATAACAGCAATAACTACTTCTCACAAGCAGCTCAATGGGCAGAAATGGCTATAAGTGGTGGTTCGGTTTCAAATCTATCTCTTGCATTTGCTGATAAATGGGCACCTGCAAACGAGAATAATGGTGAAGTGATATGGGCAGTACAATATGCAAGAGAAGGTTTTCCTGGTGATCCTACTAATAGTGGGCACGGTTTGCAAAATGATTTTGGATCATATTATGGTAATAGTACTTCTACTGGTTATAAATATTGTACGTCATCAAAAGCTCCTTCTACTAAATCAATCTACTTGTGGGCAGACAATGATCAACGCTATGAAGGTACATTTATGACTACTTTCTATAACTACTCAAACGATGATTGGGCTAATACAGGATATTTCTCATATTATAACAATGCTGGCAATAGAGATAAACTGCCAATCGGATTGTGGTATGCTCCTTATTATATGACAACTGCTGAAGCTGAAAAGTATATAGCAGATAACACAGCTCGATTTGCAAAGGGTGATGCTGTAAATGATGTATACGCATTTATCGTAGGTGATCCAATGACTGTATATACTTTCAAGTCTGACGGCTCGTATACAAAATCAACATCTGGTTATATCGATTATCAAACCAAAGTATATGGTGCTCCTTGTGTGAAGAAATTCGATGACCCTGGAACAATACAAGATAATACGAATAGCTCAAACTGTTATCGCGACATTGTGATATTCCATTTGAGTGATATGTATTTGACTGCTGCCGAAGCTTATTATATGAATGGCGAAGAAGGAAAGGCTTTAGCTTACATTAATGATGTACGCGCTCGTTCTGGTGCGGAACGTCTATCATCTATGTCGGCTTATGCTCCCGAATATTCTGTATCAGCTTCTTTCCAATTAAATTCTTTAGATTTGATATTGGATGAGCGCGCTCGTGAATTGTATGGAGAAAACCACCGTTGGATGGATTTGCGTCGCACACGTCAGTTGGTTAGATATAATGTTGAATTTAATTATTTGATTCCAGATGCAGCCGCTATGAGTAATCCTATTGGTGAAATTAAATGGTATCGTCCAATTCCTACTGAAGAAATTAGTTCGAATACGGCTATGACTGCTGAGGATCAAAATCCTGGTTATTAATATTGAATGTTAAAATTGTAACTTGAATTATTATGAAAATCAATAAACTAATCTATACTCTAATTGCTGTTTTTGCTACTGTTGCATTTACAGCGTGTAATGATGATAACACAACGATTTACGAAGTGTCGGCTGGACAAGGTATATCGGGTGAATATACTGGTGAATGGTCTAAGACACTTGATGGTGTGACTGAGACTGCGCAAGGAACAATGGTGTTTACAACTTCTGATTTGGGAGGAAACTTTGCCAATATTACGGTTACAAGTGCTGCGTTGGATATTGATATGACAAGTGTTGTAAATGTAACTCACGCCAATGGCGACTACATTTTTACCAATACAAAAGATACAAATGGGTTTGGAACGAGCTTTATGGGACGTGTTTATGCCGATGGTTCTGCTACTATATACTTTGTTAAAGTAGTTAAGTCGGGTCGTTTGAGCTACACATATACATTTGGATTTGATGGACGTAAATAAATGAGTGAAACCGATAATGGTATGAGGATCTTACCTCATACCATTATCAAACACTATACTAAATTTATATTTTGTTTTATCTTTAAAATTTTTAAATTATGAAAAAAAATCTACTTTTTGTTGCAGCTCTTTGTGCTGCTATGAGTATGTCTGCACAGGAATATGCTGCTGTTCCTGCTACTTTTGGTACTGATGCTGTTGAAACTGCTGCTGGAACAGAGCTTGGTTCTTCTGCAAGCATTGTAATGAGAACTGCATTTGATGATAGTTACAAAAATGTAGGCTTGGCAACTGGCAATTACACGAAATTTGTGTTTGGCGATGTAGTGTTTGATGCTGCTAATGGTCTTCAGGGCAATACCAACCCTAAGGACATTGATGGTGGTTCTCCTTCTGCTACTTTGAAGGCTCCTGCTACAGGTGCTGTTATCGAATTTGAAGCGAAAGCAGATGGCTATCTTTATGTTTTCGGCAAATTGTCTTCTAACAAAAACTATACTGTATTTGAAGAAGGTACTTGTGTGGGTTATAGATTGGTAATGCAAACGTCTGATCCAGTTTTGGAACAGCTTGATTTTACAATTGAAGGTGTTGGTGAGTACAACGAAGTTGTTGAAGAAATCAAATGGCCTGAAACTTATTCTCCAAACTATGCAGGTGTAGATATTAAGGCTAATGGTATGGGTGTTATTAAGTTCCCAGTTTTTGCTAATTGCAAGTATTTGGTAAACGCTGTTGGTTCTAAAATTTCTTTCGGTGGTTACTATTTTGATACAGATGGTAACACAGAAGTTTCTTTGGATGGTGACGAACCAATGAAGACTGTGCTTATGAAAGGTGCTGATGGTGGTACTGGTATTTATGACTCTGCTGTTTCTAAAGAAGTTGTTTCTAAAACTTACATCACAGTTTCTGGTGTTGAAATCTCTCAACCTGTAAGCGGTGTAAACATCGTGAAGAGTGTAATGTCTGACGGTTCGATAGAATACACTAAAGAAGTGAAGTAATTAAAAAATACTCCTTGATATTAAGTCGTGATGATTTAATTGGAGATATTCTTTGCATAAGGGGGTGTGCCTAATTGGTACATCCCCTATTTTTTATGTTTTAGGTTGTTTTGTAGTGTAATATCCAAAATGAGACCGTTGCAAAACCATTCAACTCTAAAATTATTCATCTTTTGTACGTT
>CAMTPA010000042.1 GCA_947074275.1 uncultured Bacteroides sp. | reverse complement strand
CGAGATGGAATCTCGTGACTGGAGTTCAGACGTGTGCTCTTCCGATCTAGTAGGGTTTTCATCTTCTGCTCCCCAACCAACTTCTTTTATCTGAACACTCTCACCAAAGCTATTCATCGTATATCGTTCATCAGCACCAAGACGCATTGTTTGTGAGCGATAAGAAGGATGACCAGTTATATCACCATAAAGTATTTCGTAGGTTGCATTATTTTGCCAATCGGGTGTAGTGGTGTCATAATAGACCACCATTGTCCCTATTCGTTTAGCATATATATTGCCATCAGAGTCTTCCCAGCGTTTTTGAAGTGTAAGTATTGCAGCTGGATAATCTTTTCCGTCTACTTTAGTAGTCTTACCAAACCCAGTTGCTTTTATACGACTTTCGCTATCGGCCATTTTTATCTTATAATCGTATTGAATCGCCACCGGCTTCTGAGTAAAAGGTATTCCCATTTGAAGCATTTTATTGGGATTTTTCGTTCCTCTAATAGGTTCATATACTGAGCCTAAAAAAACGGATCCAGCTGCCAACACGGTAATGTCGACAACACCCAGCACTTTTACACTTTCCATTCGAGTATCCAATCGTGCACAATATCCATCATCTCTTTTTTCAGGAAAAGCAGATGTATTGGTTTTAGTAATTCCAGCAACTTTTGCCATTACATTGGATGTTCCCCAGGGAGAACCACCTATATTCTCATAAGGAACAGATCCTTTAATTGTTTGTGTAGGTCCAATCTCATAGACTTTTCTTGTATTTCCCCCAATAATTCCCGACTCCTTTATCTCTCTGGTAACCCATTGATTCATATCTCCAAAGGGAAGTAGTTCCACTTTATGTTGTGCAAAAGATATTGTACAAAAAAACAAAGAAAGACACAAGGTCAAATACATACGTCGAAAGCTTATCTCTAACATTACCACTCCTTTCTTTATACTATTCATCAATTATTATAGTTGATAATCCCATTGTTTTAAGGCAAAATCCCAGTTATCTTGAACCAACTGAATTGTACGTTGATCATATTGATACTTATTTTTTTTATAACCTTTTTTGCCTCCAACATATTTTTCTATATCAGCTTTAGCATCTATATATCCAGGGATATTCAATTGCTGATAGATATTTTCAGTCATTCCCATTGCATCTGCTTCAAAATCTTCAAATTTCATTTCAAACAAATTACCTTGTGGTATATACTGTTTATCGTCCTCATATTTATGATATAACTTTGCATAAATAGAAAGAATATTTTGCTCCAATTCTGTTGTATTTACATCTTGCAAAGTCAATGGTTGAATTGTATTCGTGAAGAAGCTTCGGGTTGACTCAAATACGGTGTATGGATTACGCATTAAATAGACAAACTTTGCATTTGGAAACATTTTCACTAACTCTTTCACTCGACCAGTGTGTGGCGGGTTTTTACTTAAAAATTGCGTTCCTTTTGTATTCCACAAAGAAATTTTAATAAGCTTCAAAAACACTTCCTCAAACTCTTGTAATTCCGCCTCCGAAATATCATTGAATAAGAGATACTTATCAGCATACTCCTGTTGATATTTAGGTAAAAACCAAAAGTTATAATAAGTATAAGGCATCATATTTGCTAAAGCAAACTCTTCTTCTTGAGGTAGATCTACCGCTAATTCCATATTATCAGTAGGACGTTTATCAGGCATCAACCAACTCATATTTTTTTTGAAGAATGGTTGTCCCCACATCATCAAGTGGGGAAACACCGTTTGATAAGTAGTGTTGTATCCGAAATGCTTATCACACGAAAACACGTTGTGAACAAAAGTAGTTCCGCTACGCCAATGTCCGAGAATGAACACAGGGTCGTGTTCCAAAGGTTTATTAGCCAATAATCTATCAAAACGTTTGTCTTGAATAGGAGCCAATGTAGAGAGAAGACGACAAACAGCTTTCGTCAGTCGATATTTCCCCTTATAGGCATTGTCTATTTCTCTGTTTTTGGTGATGGCATTAAAAGTTTTCCAATCTGCACCTACCAAAGTATTTATTGGAAGTTTATTAAATTCGAGTAGTCCCATTGTTTTTTATGAGTTTAGCAACTGATCTATTTAATATGATCAATATACTATTTTATTTCATCTTATTATATTTATTCCAATACCCTGTTTCGCAAGCTCTTTCACTACTTTTTCGACCGCGTCATAATGCACTGGTTCTATGCCCAATTGAGATAAATTTAGCGTAAGCATAGATTCTTGCAAAGATAAATCTTTAGCTTCTATCCTATCAACAATCATTCCTACTGCACTTGTATTATTAGTGACGGGGTCGATTAAGATAAAAGCACCACACGATTTGTTTTTCTTATAAGGATCAAAAAACAATTCTTTTGCAGTAGTTATAGCTACGCAAGCTATTTCATTCAACGATAAAGACTCGACATACGAGTGTTCCATCGTATTCACGTCTACTTTATATTTTATATTATCAATGCGTGAGCGACTTGTATTCGTCGTTTGCTTTATGAAATAAGCCTTTGTAATATCCATCGGCTCTTCATCCATCCAAACGAGCATTGCTTCAAAGTTGCGATCTACCATTGGCATATTATCTGGATGCGCCAACATCTCTCCACGTGACACATCGATTTCATCCTCGAGTGTTATTGTCACAGATTGAGGAGGAAAGGCATATTCTAAATCGCCATCATATGTCACGATACTCTTCACGCAAGAAGTTTTTCCTGAAGGAAGCGCAACAACTTTATCACCTTTACGAACTATCCCTGATGCTATTTTACCGCAAAATCCACGAAAATCAAGATTGGGACGAAGCACGTATTGCACAGGAAAACGAAAATCAGTAAAATTATTATCACGATCGATCTCTACGGTTTCCAGAAAATCAAGCAAAGCCTCTCCTTTGTACCAAGGAGTTCGCATTGACTTATCTACCACATTATCACCATCCAAAGCCGATAAAGGAATACATTGAACGTCTGGAATCCCCAAAGGTTCTACAAACCTCTTATACTCGGCAACAATTTCATTAAATCTATCTTCAGAAAAATCAACCAAGTCCATTTTGTTGACAGCAAGAACTACGTGCTTGATGCCTAACAAAGAGACTAAAAACGTATGCCGACGAGTTTGGGTTATCACTCCACTACGCGCATCGACCAGAATAATCGCAAGGTTTGCCGTTGATCCGCCAGTAATCATATTGCGTGTATATTGTTCGTGTCCTGGAGTATCGGCTATAATAAACTTACGATTGTTTGTTGAAAAATAGCGATATGCTACATCAATGGTGATTCCTTGTTCACGTTCAGCTTTCAATCCATCGAGCAATAATGCGTAATCGATATTTTCACCTGCATTACCAAGACGCTTACTATCACGTTCCAAAGCGTCAAGCTGGTCTTCGTATAGTTTTTTACTATCAAATAGCAATCGTCCTATCAAAGTAGATTTCCCGTCATCTACCGACCCAGCAGTCAGTAAGCGAAGCAAATCCTTTTGTTCATCTTTATCTAAAAAGGCTTTTATATCTAATGTGTTATCTGTCATAATGCTTTAGTTTAAAAATATCCTTCACGTTTTTTTTGCTCCATACTGCCCTCTTGATCAAAATCTATCACACGTGTAGTGCGTTCGCTTTTTGTCGTTGTCATCATCTCTTCAACAATCTCTTCAATCGTATCGGCACTGCTCTCTACTGCACCAGTAAGTGGCCAGCAACCTAACGTGCGAAAACGAACCATTCGCATTTCAATCTGCTCACGGTATGTTTCAGGCAGACGATCATCATCAGCCATAATCAAATTGCCATCTATCTCGATAACGGGACGCTCTTTAGCATAATACAAAGGAACAATAGGAATATTTTCAAGACGAATATATTGCCAAATATCAAGCTCAGTCCAATTACTTAAAGGAAATACGCGAATACTTTCACCCTTGTGAACACGAGCATTGTATATATCCCAAAGTTCCGGCCTTTGGTTTTTAGGGTCCCATTGATGAAACTTATCACGGAAAGAAAAAATACGTTCTTTTGCACGTGATTTCTCTTCATCTCTACGTGCTCCGCCAAAAGCCGCATCAAATTTATATTTATCGAGAGCCGCTAACAGTGCTTTAGTTTTCATCAAATCAGTATGAACTTTACTACCGTGAGTGAATGGTCCTACACCTGCCTCAAAAGCTTCAACATTACTTTCAACAATCAAATTCCATCCGTGTTTTTTTGCATAATCATCTCGAAACTCTATCATTTCCTTAAACTTCCATTTTGAATCTATGTGCATCAATGGAAAAGGTACTTTACCTGGATAAAAAGCTTTTTCAGCCAATCGAACCATTACCGAAGAGTCTTTTCCTATACTATATAACATCACTGGATTTTCAAACTCGGCTGCAACTTCACGTATAATATGAATTGCTTCAGCTTCAAGTTCTTTTAGGTGACTTAATTTATATTCCTCTTTCATTCTTATTATGCTGTTTTATTATAATCAAATTACATTTGTACTTTTGGCAATATCATTTCTAAAAGCTTGTTGACCGATTGTTCTACTGTCAACATTGAAGTATCCAATGCCAAGGCTGGATGCTGAGGAGCTTCAAATGGTGCAGAAACACCAGTAAAATCTTTTATTTCTCCTTTTCTTGCTTTTGCATAAAGACCTTTCACATCTCGCTTTTCACACTCTTCGAGCGGAGTACTTACATACACCTCTAAAAATTGTTCGTGCCCTATTATATTTGCGGCCATCTCACGAACATCATTATTAGGGCTAATAAAAGCTGCAATGGTAATAATGCCAGAATCGATAAAAAGTTTAGAAACTTCAGCTATTCTTCGAATATTTTCTATCCTATCTGCTTCTGAAAAACCCAAGTTATTGTTGATTCCTGAACGAATATTGTCTCCATCCAATATTCTACAAAGCAAACCACGTTTATGCAGTTCGCGTTCAAGAGCAATAGCAATTGTACTTTTTCCTGAACCACTAAGCCCCGTAAACCAAATCATCACACTACGTTGTCCAAGCAGTTCTTCTTTATCTTGCTTTGTCAACATTCTATCAAAGATAGGATATATATTGTTTTTATTTTCCATACATACAATTATGTTTTAAAAAGGCCATATCAATGGGATTAAGAATATGGATATTAAGAAAGATATAATATTAAGGGGAAGTCCCACGCGAACAAAATCCATAAATTTGTAATTACCAATACCTTGCACTATCAAATTGGTTTGATAACCTATTGGAGAAGAGAAGCTTGCTGAAGCAGCCATACAAATCACCACAAAAAAAGGAGTAGGATCAACCCCCAATTGCTTCGAAACAGCCAGAGCCAATGGGAAAGCCAAAGCCGCTGCAGCGTTATTAGTGATGATTTCAGTAAAGAAATTGGTTATAATAAAGAGAATAGCCAACAGGACATAAGGGCCATAATTGCTACTCAAGCCTATAATGTATTTAGCTATCACATCAGCCAACCCTGAGTTTTCCATCGCTTTACTTATAGCAAACGCACAAGCAATGGTTATAAGAATATCCCACGAAATGTATTTAGTGTATTTGCGAGGTGGAAAAATCTTTGTCCAAGCCATTACGATAGTAGTAACACAAACAAAAAAGAACATATCCAATTTGATATTAGGGAAGGCCTCCTTTAGCATAGGTAGTTCACCGATTGTAGCACCTACAATCATCAGTACCAGAAGCGTTAACGCAACCCACCTTTTCCATTTCTGCTGTGGCTGTGGTTCGTTGTCTTCATCATTGGCAAGAAGTACAAAAACCGTAGATTCACCCCAAGTTGGAATAAAACTATCATCGGCCATCACAATCAGGGTATCACCTTCACGCAATACTACATCATTAATATTGTCTACGATTCGTTGTCCGCTGCGTGTTCGTATTTCTTTGACCTCAGCTCCATAGTGGCGTTGAAAATTGAAGTTTGCCAATGTTTGATTGATACCAGGAAAACGCGAACCCAAAACTGCTTCAACGCGGTGTAATGTTTCGCCTTGTTCTATCTCTTCATCAGGAACATTGTTATCAGGGCGATCGGCAGGAAGCAAATGCTTTGAGAAAGCAAAAAGATAAATCATACCAACAATAGCTATGAATATACCCACTCGTCCCAATTCAAACATCGTAAAGCCTGGATAGCCCGCTTCAAGAATCATACCGTGTATCACCAGGTTGGTCGAGGTTCCTATCAGAGTACAAATACCTCCTAATATAGTGACGTAAGAAAGTGGTATCAAAAATTTAGTTGCAGGTATATTTACCGATTTAGCCCAACGCTTAATGATAGGTGCAAATATAACAACTACGGGAGTGTTATTTAAAAAGGCAGAGATAAAAGCAATGGGAGGAAGCATTCGCACTTGCGCCTTAGCAATGGTTGTTTTTCCTTCGGGCAATAGTTTTTTAATAATTTTCCCTAATGCCCCCGACTGCCTAACGCCTTCGCTTACCAAGAAAAGCAAAGCCACCGTTATCATTCCACGGTTACTAAAACCTTCGAGCATCTCTCTGGGTGACAAAATACCGGCACACAAAAAAAGTACTACCACCGAGAATAGAACCATTCCTGGACGCATCACGTCTGAGACAAGTGCAGCTACCATTCCGACTAATGCCAGTAGTACAAATATAATTTCAAAAGTCATACAACGTGCTAAAAATTATATTTCTTTTTTACGATAAACCACGGATTCAGCAAGTTCTCTTTATTATATATAAGAGGTGTTCCGTCTGGTTGAGTCACTGTCATTCCAGCAGCACGCGCTATGGCATCGCCCGCTGCGGTATCCCATTCCATCGTAGGTGCAAAACGAGGATAAACATCGGCTTTGCCTTCTGCAACCAAACATATTTTTATAGAACTCCCACTTGATATTAAATCAATATTAGAGTGCTCAAGCTTTAGTTTTTCAATAAAAGTCTCTGTTTCGGGTGTCAAATGCGACCGCGATGCAACAACCACAAATTTATCGCTTCTTTGAATATTTGGCAAACGTTTGGCTAACTTAATCAAATCGTCAATATGCTTAATCTCGTTGTTCAGATTTTCGATTGAATCAATTTTATAGGCACCGATAGAGCTTTCCCCGAAATACAACTCTTTCTTAACGGGCAAATAAATCACTCCCATAACTGGAGCACCTTGAGATACAAGAGCTATATTTACTGTAAACTCTCCATTGCGCTTTATAAACTCTTTCGTGCCATCAAGAGGGTCTACCACCCACAATGTTTTCCAAGAATTACGAGTTGCATAGTCTATAGATTTACCCTCTTCGCTTAATATAGGATAATCAGTCTCTTTCAATAGAGCAACAATTACTTCGTGCGCTTTTCGGTCAGCAATAGTCAAAGGGGAATTATCAGCTTTCTTTTCTATTTGGAAATCCATTGCAGGATCGTCGTAGATAGAAAGAATTTTCTTACCAGCTTTAAGTGCTGCATTTATAGCAACCAACAAATATAAATGTTTCATACCCTATTTAATTTTAACCTAATCTTTTGAGAGAGAATTAACACACCCCAAAATACAAAGTTACAAATGTAAAAACTTTATGCTATCACAAAGTTTCCAACCATCTATTTATAACATCTTTTAGCAGATTAGTACAGTAAAGAAACAACGTTATTTTTGAACATATAAAAAGCGATAGCTTCACAGCTACCGCTTAATCTATTTGTCAAATTCAAGAATCATTGAATAAAAAATTCAATTATAATCTATTTAAAATCCAAGCTTTTTGAAAATCTTCGCGGTTTGGAAATCTTGCCTTAAAAGCATTGCGCGCCTGAATAGCCGCAGCTCTATCAGCAAAGGTGCTCACCGCAACACGATACATTGCAGTATCAGGGTTAAAGACAATAATAGGCGAATAGCCCTCTCCTATTAAAAAATCTTTTAAACCTTCGGCATTAGCCTTTAAGCCAAAACTACCGCAAATCACACTATAGTTATTAAGTGAATCATCTGAACCAGAAACAACCGTCACTTTTTCTTGTCGCACACTATTAGCTTCATCCAAAGCTGTTTGTGTTTCTACTGGTGCTGTCACTACTGGAGTAATCATTTCCACTTCTACAGTTTCTACAACTTGTGGTTCAGCCAACTCCTGTTGTTTTGCTTTTTCATAGGCTTTCTTATAAGCACTTTCACTTGATTTACAAGAGGCAAACGCCAGCACAACACAAGCTGCAACACCCCACATACACAATTTTTTCATAATCTATTTTTATTTAGTTAATAACAATAATCATTATCAATACCTTCTGAACACATAAATGGTATCGGCATATTGTAATAGCAATGACGTAGAACTCACATCATTTATCATAAACGTACGTTGCCAATCTTTCCATCCAATATATTTGTCGTAAATGTAGCCTTGGTATTCGGGAAGCAAATTAATAGAAATTTTATTATCTTGCAAAATATAATTCCCAAAAAAACTTTCGTATCCCCCATTGAAAAGAAGACAATTTGCCGAAAAACTTCCTTTCTGAAAATTATAAAATACGCTATCTACCTTTTGTATAATCGTATCAGCTGTTTCCAATCTTCGTAATTGCCATTTACCTTCTATTTTTTTATTATCAGAAGTGTCACATGCAACAAATAGATTCATCAAAAACAAAAGCAGCGCAATAGCACCCAATTGCCCCTTTTTATAAATCGCCATTTCGATGTGCTATGGTAGCCGTGGCTTGATTAGTAGGCATCAAGAGAATTTCTGCTATTTGCACGTGAGCCGGCGCAGAAGCTGCAAAAAAAACAGTCTCCGCAATGTCTGTACCAGTCAACGGTTGAATTCCTTTGTAAAAATTATCAGCCACATTTTTATCGCCTCGATAGCGAACAACCGAAAAGTTAGTTTCTACCATCCCAGGTTTAATATTTGTCACACGCAATGGTGTATCTACCAAGTCTATTCGCAAGCCATCAGACAAAGATTTTACGGCTGCTTTTGTAGCACAATATACGCTTCCGCCAGGATAAGCCGCATCACCAGCTATTGAGCCGATATTAATAATGTGTCCATCACCACGCGCCACCATACCAGGCACAATCAAGCGAGTCAAATTCAACAATCCACGAATATTTGTATCAATCACAACATCCCATTCATCCAAATTTCCTTCATATTCTTTGTCTACACCAATAACCAGCCCAGCATTATTAATCAGGATATTGATATTTTGCCATTCCAATGGCAATTCCAACAAAGAGTGTGATATAGTTTCTCTATCACGCACATCAAAAGGAAGCACCCAAACTTTACTATCATACAAAGTTTCCAAATCAGCCTTTAATTGGTTTAGCTTTTCAGTACTGCGCGCATTTAAAATCACATTTGCTCCCTGAGCTGCAAATTTATGCGCACAAGCTTCGACAATACAACTGCTTGCCCACGAAATAAAAACAATCTTATCTCTCATTTTATAAAGTTGTAAAAATTGAAAGAACAAAAATACATTTTAACAGAGTGCGGCCAACAGTCTTGATAGTTAAATAAAGCAAACACTTTCTTTTTGTATAATCGTCAAATTGAAGAAAGCGTGTTAAAGTTCTAAAATCGACTGTTAACACTCTTATTTCAAAGTGTTAACAACTCAAGCACAAACCATTAACAACCAATAGGATAAACATTAACAGTTAAAAAACTGAATTAATACAGACAATACAAGCATTATAAAAACAAAATCGCCGCTTAATCAAAGAATTAAATTATCAGTAATACACATAGAAACTTTATTTTTAGAGAAGTCGTGTTTTTTTTCATTTTCAGAAACAACTTATCCAATTATAATGTTATATTTGTGATATAATAACTTCTAAAATTATAAAATTATGAAAGGAATAAATGTTTTAGCAGCATTTTTGGGCGGTGCAGCTGTTGGTGCAGCCATTGGTATTTTATTTGCTCCCGATAAGGGCGAAGATACACGCAATAAAATAGCAGAAATCCTGCGCAAGAAAGGCATTCGTTTAAGCCACGTTGATATGGAAAGTCTGGTAGACGAAATCACATCAGAGCTTAAAGAAGTAGAATGATTTTAATTAATAAACAAACAGAGCCATTATGTTTTCAGATGACAGTAGCATAGAAAACTTCAAACAACTTTTTTATGATTTTAAAAAGTATGTAGAGCTTCAGAAAGAGCATACGCAGTTGGAGTTAATCGAGAAGCTTACAAAGCTCTTTTCAACGTTAATATTGGGCATTGTGCTGATTGCGCTGGGTATGATGGCTTTGTTTTATTTATTGTTTGCATTTGCCTATATTATCGAGCCATTGATAGGTTTAGCAGCAGCTTATGGAATTATCGTTTTCATATTATTGCTTATAGTGATACTTATTATCGTTTTCAGACAACAACTAATCATAAACCCAATGGTCAATTTTTTAGCCAACCTATTTTTCAATCCTCCTAAAAATACAGATGAATGAAAAAGGCCTCTAACAACTATTCAAAATTTACTTTAGAGGACATTGAAACCCTCAAAGAGTTTAAACAACAAGAGATTGACCTGCAAAAAGAACGAATAGCCAAGCGTGCACATTTAATTTTTGCTCCAATAGGCCCAGCAACCTCCAAGGCTGAATCGTTGATGCGTTCGTTTAATACGGGAATGGCCATTTTTGATGGTGTTATGCTGGGATTAAAAACTATTGGAAGAGTTAGAAACGCATTCAAACGAAAAAAATAACATAATAAAAAAGTCGAAGAATATTTCTAAACTCTTCGACTTTACATTATACGGTTTTATGGATTTTCACACATAGGTTTCAAGCAATTTCACTCCATTCTCATTGGGAGTAATAACCACATCTTGCGTAGTGGCAGGAAGCAAAATAGTTTCTCCTGCTTTCATTTCAATTACATTGCCTTCATTGTCTTTAATACGGCATCCGCCTTCGACACAAATAAATATCACAAAAGAATCTAATTCAGAATAATCACAGCCTATTTCCTCTGTCATATCATAAATTGATGTCGTAAAATAAGGACAAGCAACCAATTCAACAGGTTCATTTTTTTCTGCTTCATACTCTGTTCGATAATTATCAAGCACTTCATAGTTGATAGCCTCACGTGCTAAATCAGTATGAAGTTCTCTTGTTTTTCCATCCGCATCTTTACGATTAAAATCATAAATCCGATAAGTGATATTCGACGTTTGTTGAATTTCAGCAATAAATGCACCTGCCCCAATGCTATGTATGCGGCCTGCTGGCAAAAAGAACACATCACCTGCGTTTATATCATATTCTTGCAACACATCCGTGATGGTATTATTATACACACGCTCCTTGTATTCTTTTGGTGTAATTTGCTCCGAAAGACCAGATCTTAATTTTGCACCTTTATCAGCAGAAATCACATACCACATCTCGGTTTTCCCTTTAGAATTGTGACGTTTTTTTGCTAAATTATCATTGGGGTGAACTTGAATAGACAAATCTTCCTTTGCATCGATAAACTTAATTAGAAGAGGAAACTCATTGCCAAAACGAGCGTAATTGGACTCACCAACCAATTCTTCTCGGTATTTTCGAACTAACTCCGAGAGCGTTAAACCCTTGTCCGTTCCGTTTGCAACTACAGATTCGTTGTCTGTTACTCCTGATATTTCCCAGCTCTCACCAATACCTTTTAAGTCGGTATTTAAGCACTTAAAAGATTCAATTTTATCACCTCCCCAAAGCGTTTGCTTCAAAATTGGCTCAAATTTCAATGGATACATTTTTAGTTATTTCGGTTAGTTTTAAAAAGATAATTTAATATAAACTGTTGACAAACATACAAAAAAATAACAAATAGGAGCATTAATTGTTTCACAAACTAAAAAAAGAAATAAAAAAACAGCTATTTAATGCCACATTATTTTTTTATTTCTTAGTACCAAATTAAACGCTAAACTTCTTTAAAAGCCTAATTAGTTTTGGTATATTTAGTTTGTGAGTACAAAAGAAAATCCTTTTATTTGCAAAAAATAAAAAAATATTGCCATGAATAACACATTTTCTCCAAAAGAGAATTTATCTGGATTAAATCGAGATAATTTTCAAAAGGAGGTCAACAACAAAAAAACAGACCTATTTATTCTAAAAAATCCAAAAGGAATGGAAGTTGCAGTTACTAACTACGGTTGTGCAATTCTTTCAATTATGGTTCCTGATAAATATGGCAAATATGCCAATGTAGTTCTTGGACACGATTCAATAGACCACGTTATTAATAGCCCAGAACCCTTTTTAAATACCGTTATAGGCCGATATGGCAACCGAATAGCAAAAGGAAAATTTACATTATACGGCGAAGAGCACACACTTGCTACCAACAATGTTCCAAACTCTCTCCACGGTGGTCCTACGGGTTTTCACGCTCGCGTATGGGATGCAGACCAAACCGACGAATCAACCGTTGTATTTACTTATCGTTCTGCCGATGGAGAAGAAGGCTTTCCTGGCAATTTGGATGTAGAAATGACTTACAGCTTGGACGATGAAGACAATGCGCTAATCATAGAATACAGAGCAACAACCGATAAAGCAACTGTTATAAACCTTACTAATCACGCCTTTTTTAATTTAGCAGGCATTTCAGCACCAACATCCTCTATCGAAAACCACGAAGTCACTATCAATGCAGATTTTTATGTACCGATTGACGATGTTTCAATTCCAACTGGCGAGATTCTAAAAGTAGCCGATACCCCAATGGATTTTCGCACTCCACATACCATCGGAGAGCGTATCAACGATAGCTTCCAACAATTGATTTACGGAAGTGGCTACGATCATTGCTACGTTTTGAAAAAAACAGAAACTGGTGAATTAGAACTTGCAGCGACTTGCACTGATAAAGAAAGTGGTCGCACATTAGAGGTATCAACAACCGAAACTGGTGTTCAGCTTTATACCGGAAACTGGCTGAGTGGATTTGAAGGTGCTCACGGTGCAATTTTCCCTGCACGCAGTGGCTTATGTTTTGAAGCACAGTGCTTTCCCGACACACCCAATGAAGCTCATTTCCCATCATCAGTATTAATTCCAGGTGATGAATATCAACAAATTACCGTATATAGATTTGATATAGAATCTTAAACACTACGACAATACCTAATTGAATATAACTAACCTCATTTATAAACTAACATTTTTTTACAATCATGACACAACAGAAAAAGAGTTATCTTTTACCTATTATTATGATGTTCGCATTGTTTGCGATGATTTCATTTGTAACAGGACTTCCTGCTCCATTTGGAGTAATCGTACAGAGTGAATTTGGGGCAACAAATCTACAAGCAACTTTAGGATTTGCTGCCAATTTTATCGCATACTTCTTTATGGGTATCCCTTCGGGCATATTACTCCAAAAAATAGGTTATAAAAAAACAGCTTTAATAGCCATTGCAGTAGGATTTGTGGGCGTAGGAGTACAAGCCCTGTCATCGCAGTGGGGGTTTGCAATATACGTAACTGGTGCATTTATCTCAGGTTTCTCAATGTGTATGCTTAACACTGTTGTAAATCCGATGTTGAATACATTAGGTGGCGGTGGCAAGAAAGGCAATCAACTTATTCAAACAGGTGGTTCATTAAACTCATTATCTGCAACAATTGTACCTATTTTAGTAGGTTATTTAATGGGTGCAAATGTTGACGAACGCACTATTGCCAAAGCTCTTCCAGCATTATACATCGCTATGGGTATTTTTGCAATTGCATTTTTGGTATTGTTCTTTATGGCAATTCCAGAACCAAGTTTATCTAAACCTAAAATAGAAAAAGGCCCATACAGCCCTATGTCTTTCCGTCATTTCAAATTGGGAGCATTAGCTATATTTGTATATGTAGGAATTGAAATCGGTATTCCACACTTTGCTAATCTATTTATGACTGCACAAAATGCAGAAGGAGGATTAGCCATTGATCCTGCTGTGGCTGGATCGGTAGTAGGAACTTATTGGTTCTTGATGCTAATTGGCCGTTTGATAGGAGCTTCTGTTGGAGCAAAATATTCCAGTAAAGCAATGTTGGTTACAGCTTCTGCCTTAGGATTAATATTGATTGGTATTGCGTTTATAACTCCAATATCTTCGGTAGTTAATATGCCTGTATTCAAAAGTGGTGCTTCACTATCTTTTGGTTTAGCAGAAGTTCCAGTAAGCATTATGTGTATGGCACTTTGTGGACTTTGCACTTCTATTATGTGGGGAGCGATATTCAACTTAGCAGTAGAAGGTTTAGGCAAATATACCGAAACAGCCTCAGGCCTTTTTATGGTAATGGTGTGCGGTGGAGGTTTGCTTCCATTGTTGCAAGGTGGTGTAGCAGATGGCATTGGCTATATGGCCAGCTTCGTTGTCATCGCTGTTTGTTTGGCATATCTACTTTATTATGCTCTTGTAGGTTGCAAGAATGTAAATACAGATATTCCTACTGAATAATCTCGAACGAATATTTTTATTATACTTAAATATATAATTCCTAATTCTAACAATTATGGATATAGAACACGTAAGAAGTCGTTTCATCAAACATTTTGATGGAGCAACAGGTTCAGTTTACGCCTCGCCTGGACGTATAAATTTAATTGGCGAACATACAGATTACAACGGAGGATTTGTTTTTCCTGGTGCAATAGACAAAGGTATGGTTGCCGAAATTAAACCAAATGGAACAGACAAAGTTTGTGCATACTCTATTGATTTAAAAGATTATGTAGAATTTGGGTTAAACGAAGAAGATGCGCCACGTGCAAGCTGGGCAAGATATATCTTTGGAGTTTGTCGTGAGATGATAAAACGCGGTGTTGACGTAAAAGGGTTTAATACAGCTTTTGCTGGTGATGTACCACTTGGAGCTGGAATGTCTTCATCAGCAGCTCTCGAAAGCACTTATGCTTTTGCGTTAAATGAATTATTTGGCGAAGGAAAAATAGATAAATTCGAATTAGCCAAAGTTGGACAATCTACTGAGCACAATTATTGTGGAGTGAATTGTGGTATTATGGATCAATTTGCATCCGTATTTGGCAAAGCGGGTAGCTTAATTCGTTTAGACTGTCGTTCATTAGAATATCAGTATTTTCCTTTTAAACCCGAAGGTTATCGCTTGGTGCTGGTAGACTCTGTCGTGAAACACGAATTAGCATCTTCTGCTTATAACAAACGACGTCAAAGTTGCGAAGCAGTAGTAGCTGCTATTCAAAAAAAACACCCTCACGTTGAGTTTTTACGCGATTGCAATATGCTAATGCTTGAAGAAGTGAAAAACGTAGTCAGCGAAGAAGACTTTATGAGAGCTGAATACGTAGTAGAAGAGATTCAAAGAGTATTGGATGTGTGTGACGCACTTGAGCAAGGTGATTATGAAACAGTAGGACAAAAGATGTATGAAACACACCATGGAATGAGCAAGTTGTATGAAGTAAGCTGCGAAGAGCTTGACTTCCTCAACGATGTCGCAAAAGAGTGTGGTGTTACTGGCTCACGCGTTATGGGTGGAGGTTTTGGAGGCTGTACCATCAACTTAGTAAAAAATGAGTTGTATGATAACTTTATAACCAAGGCACAAGAATCATTCAAGGCTAAATTTGGCAGAAGTCCGAAAACTTATGATGTTGTAATCAGCGATGGCTCACGCAAACTCGCATAATTACAATAACTAACCTAATAAGAGCAATATCAACAACAAATGGTATTGCTCTATTTTTTTATACTTTACAATAAGTAGAAAAACTAATTGTAATTTGTTTGTTAAAGTACACTTATCATAATCGAATATAATTTATTTTTTGAAGTGATATAGAGACGAAATTTAACATCAAAAGCTTATATTTGCGCATAAAATCTGAATTTTTAATTTGATAAAAGAAATGAATAATAACGAATTGATGAATCGTGCAGCGGATAATATCCGTATTCTTGCTGCATCGATGGTTGAAAAAGCAAACTCGGGACATCCGGGTGGTGCAATGGGAGGAGCTGATTTTGTAAATGTACTTTTCTCTGAGTTTTTAGTATATGACCCACAAAATCCATATTGGGAAGGTCGTGACCGCTTCTTTCTTGACCCGGGACATATGTCGCCAATGCTCTATTCTGTATTGTCGCTTACAGGAAAATACACAATGAATGAACTTAAACAGTTCCGTCAATGGGATAGCCCCACTCCTGGACATCCAGAAGTAGATGTAAGACGTGGCGTTGAAAACACATCAGGTCCATTGGGTCAAGGACATACCTATGCGGTAGGTGCTGCTATTGCTGCTAAATTCTTGAAAGCGCGTTTCGGTTCTGTAATGAATCAAACAATCTATGCATATATTTCAGACGGTGGTATCCAAGAAGAGATTTCTCAAGGTGCTGGTCGTATTGCAGGTACACTGGGCTTAGACAATTTGGTTATGTTCTACGATTCAAACGACATCCAACTATCTACCGAAACAAAAGCTGTATCAAACGAAGATGTTTCGATGAAATACAAGGCGTGGGATTGGCGTGTTATTGAGATTGATGGAAATAATGCCGACCAAATTCGCAAAGCATTGGTAGATGCTAAAGCAGAGAAAGAACGTCCAACATTAATTATCGGTAAAACTGTGATGGGTAAAGGTGCTCGTAAAGCAGACAACAGCAGTTACGAAGCAAATTGCGAAACTCACGGTGCACCACTTGGTGGAGACGCTTATGTAAACACAATACAGAACTTAGGTGGAAATCCTGAAGAACCTTTTGTAATCTTCCCCGAAGTAGCAGAACTTTATGCAAAACGTGCCGAAGAATTGAAAGAGATTGTAGCTGGCATCTATGATAAAAACGCTAAGTGGGCCAAAGAAAACTCTGAATTAGCAGCTAAGTTGGCATCATTCTTTGCCAAAGAAGCACCCAAAGTAGATTGGAAAGCTATCGAACAAAAAGCAAACTCTGCGACACGTGCAGCTTCGGCTACTGTGCTTAGCGCATTAGCTACACAAGTAGAAAATATGATTGTAGCGTCAGCCGACCTCTCTAACTCGGATAAAACAGATGGTTTCTTGAAAAAAACACACGCATTCCAAAACGGAGATTTTAGCGGTGCATTCTTTCAAGCAGGTGTTTCAGAATTGACAATGGCTTGTGTTTCTATTGGTATGGCCCTTCACGGTGGTGTGATTCCTGCTTGTGCTACGTTCTTTGTATTTTCCGATTATATGAAACCAGCCGTGCGTATGGCTGCATTGATGGAGTTGCCTGTTAAGTTTATCTGGACACACGATGCTTTCCGCGTAGGCGAAGATGGTCCTACTCACGAACCAGTTGAACAAGAGGCACAAATTCGTTTAATGGAAAAACTGAAAAACCACAAAGATCACAACTCGATGCTTGTGCTTCGTCCTGCTGATGCAGAAGAGACTACAATGGCTTGGAAGTTGGCTATGGAAAACATCAGTACTCCTACTGGTCTGATATTCTCTCGTCAAAACATTAAAAACCTACCAGCTGGCAATGATTATGAAATGGTAGCTAAAGGTGCATATATTGTAGCCGAATCAGATGAAAATCCTGATGTAATTATGGTAGCTTCGGGTTCGGAGGTTGCAACATTAGTAGCAGGCGCAGAATTGCTTCGCAAAGATGGTATCAAGCTTCGCATTGTTTCAGCTCCATCCGAAGGTTTGTTCCGCAGTCAAGATAAGACCTATCAAGAAGCTGTACTTCCACAAGGAGCTAAAGTATTTGGCTTGACTGCTGGTCTTCCTGTAAATCTTCAAGGGTTGGCAGGTGCAAATGGCAAGGTATTTGGTTTAGAATCTTTTGGTTTCTCTGCCCCTTATACTGTACTTGACGAAAAGCTTGGCTTCACCGCTCAGAATGTTTACAATCAAGTTAAATCAATGTTGTAATGAAAACAATTGGTATTTGTTCCGACCACGCAGGTTTTGAATTAAAAGAATTCGTTCGTGGTTGGCTCGAAACAAAAGGTTTGGAATACAAGGATTTTGGCACATATTCGGAGGAAAGTTGTGATTATGCCGATTTCGCACATCCATTGGCGTTAGCCGTAGAGTCGGGTGAATGTTATCCCGGCATTGCTATCTGTGGATCGGGCAATGGCATAAATATGACACTCAATAAGCATCAGGGCATTCGCGCAGCTTTATGCTGGAATGCTGAGTTGGCTCATTTAGCTCGTCAGCACAATGATGCCAATGTCTTAGTAATGCCAGGACGTTTTATCAGCACCGACGAGGCAACAATGATTCTTACCGAATTCTTCTCCACTTCATTTGAAGGTGGCAGACATCAAGCAAGAATTGATAAAATGCCCGTGAAGTAAGAAACTATAAACAAAAAGCATCGCCTTGTTATGATGCAATAAATTAACGCAAAGTTCTCTTTACCGATGACTTTGCGTTTTTTTTATGTGCAAATCACTCTGCGTCACTCAATATATCAATTTATATAAGTTTTGAATCAGAATTTACCTTTAACATATCAACCCAACTACTTATTTTTGTTTTTATATAAAACCGATTAATATAAAATCTAATATCCATTTTAAAATTATTTTTTTATATGATGAAATTCACTTCATTTACCTTTATAGTAATGTTTTACATCGGCAGTTCTTTTGCGCAAACCGTTGATTTCGACAAAGCTTTCGAAGAAAGTAAACGTATTGAAAAAGAGATAAAACGAACCGATTTCCCAAAACGGGATTACAGCATTACCGATTTTGGTGCAATACCTCACCAACAAGAAACCCCTTGTCACGAAGCTATCAACCAAGCCATACTCGATTGCAGCCTTGGTGGTGGTGGAAGAGTTATTGTGCCAAAGGGGGTATTCTACACAGGTCCGATTACGCTCAAAAGCAATGTGAATCTTCATTTAGAGGAAGAAGCTGAACTAAAGTTCCTCACTGATCAACATCTTTATTTTCCGGCAGTCATCACACGCTGGGAAGGAGTAGATTGTTACAACGCACGTCCTTTGATTTATGCACACGGAGAAAGAAATATAGCTATCACAGGCAAAGGCACCATCGACGGACAAGGCTCGAAAGAAGCTTGGTGGCCAATGTGTGGAGCACCTCGCTATGGTTGGGAAGAAGGAATGGTAGCCCAACGAAATGGTGGACGTGACAAGTTGCTAATGTATGCCGAAACCTCCACACCTATTTATCTTCGCCAAATGACCCCAGAAGATGGATTACGCCCTCAACTGATTAATTTCTACGCTTGCAACACGGTGCTGATTGAAGATGTGACATTGCTCAACTCTCCTTTTTGGGTCATTCACCCTATATTTTGTGAGGATGTGATTGTACGTGGTGTAAACATCTTCAACAGAGGCCCCAATGGAGATGGTTGTGATCCTGAGTCGTGCAAAAATGTATTGATAGAAAATTGTATATTCGATACGGGTGATGATTGCATCGCTATTAAATCGGGACGCAATATGGATGGCCGAAAATGGAACATCCCAAGCGAAAATATCATTGTGCGCAATTGTAAAATGGCCAATGGACACGGTGGTGTAGTAATTGGCAGCGAGATTTCGGGTGGTTATCGCAACCTATTTGTTGAAGATTGCCAAATGGATAGCCCTGAACTGGACAGAGTAATTCGCATTAAAACAAGCACCTGCCGCGGTGGACTGATTGAAAATGTGTATGTGCGAAATATCACCGTGGGACAATGCAAAGAGGCGGTGCTACGCATCAATTTGCAATATGAAAACAGAGAGCTGTGCAACCGTGGTTTCACGCCAACGGTTCGCAATGTTCACCTCAAAAACATCACTTGCGAGAAAAGTCAATATGGTGTGCGAATCATCGGATTGGATGATGACCAGTATGTATACAATGTGAGTGTTGAAGACTCTCATTTCAACAATGTGGCAAAAGACGGAAATGATATACAGGGAGCAAAAGATGTGCTTCTAAAAAATCTTTATATCAATGGCAAATTAGTAGATTAAATACTGCCAAACATACCTCATTAGATTTTCAAAATCAATTGCACCAAGCTTGAAAGCTACACCCTACCCTTTCTGGCTCGGTGCAATTGATTTATACCCATTTAACACAGATAATATCCCCCATTTATAAACAGTTAAGTAATAACTTGCAAACTGTTCATAGCTAACAAACGAACTATTAACATCTATCGTGTCAACTATGCTTATCTATCACACTAGTTATAGCTGTCTACCAAGCTGGACATAGCTATCTACCACACTGGCAAGGCCTTGCCAACAAAGCCAATTCTTAAACGCTGATTATAAGGCATTTACCTCAATAAGACACTTTGGATATTTTAAATTGAAATAGCACAAAGTAAAACCTACCAAAATCTTGATTGATTAGAGCAAAAAATGAGATGATTACTGAAATATATTGTAAGTCTTTATAACCTTTTGAAATTATATTAAAATTTAATCACATAAGAGCATAATCACACAAATCACACTTTAAACAAATTGATTATAGAAACACTTTGCGAACAAAACACAAGCATAACTCAAAACACATAACATTATGTCAACTGGCAAAATCAAATAGCACTTGAAAACATAAGCATTTTCTGATTTTTTAAATATAAATTTGAATGAGTAACCAAATAAAAACTATCTTTGTGACATTATAGAAAGATAATTCAGCGTAAAGATGGAACAACCAACTATCATCAAAGAACTTATCAATCAAGGAGATATAACACAAGCCATAGCGATTCTTGAAAGACACTTGGCAGACGACGACTCCGTGATACAAAAAGAGGAAGTTTACTACTTGCTTGGCAATGCCTATCGCAAAACGGGCAATTGGAAACAAGCCCTCGACCACTACCAACACGCTATCGATATTAACCCTGATAGCCCCGCCACACACGCCCGAAAAATGGTAATTGATATTTTAGAGTTTTATCATAAAGATATGTACAATCAATAAACTTTATAAAAAGAATAATTATGGCTAAAATTAAAGGAGCTATTGTAGTCGACACAGAGCGTTGCAAAGGTTGCAATCTATGTGTAGTGGCTTGTCCACTCGATGTAATAGCACTCTCTAAAGAAGTGAACGTAAAAGGCTACAACTACGCTCAACAAGTGGTAGAAGACAAATGCAACGGA
Source organism: uncultured Bacteroides sp. (assembly GCA_947074275.1). Lineage (GTDB taxonomy): Bacteria > Bacteroidota > Bacteroidia > Bacteroidales > Bacteroidaceae > Bacteroides. The sequence continues at coordinate 8,382 of CAMTPA010000042.1, read as the reverse complement.
TGCAGCTCGTGCGCGATTGTTTGTCCCGATGGTTGCATTTCAGTTTATAAAGTAAAAGTAGAATAAAAGAATAAGATATGGCAGAAGAAGTTGTATTAATGAAAGGAAACGAAGCCATTGCACACGCAGCTATACGCTGTGGAGCCGATGGCTACTTTGGATACCCCATTACTCCCCAGTCAGAGGTGTTGGAAACACTAACTGAGTTGAAACCGTGGGAAACTTCGGGAATGGTGGTGCTTCAAGCAGAAAGCGAAGTAGCAGCTATCAATATGGTATATGGAGGCGCTGGTTGTGGCAAAATGGTGCTCACCTCTTCATCAAGCCCTGGTGTCAGCTTAAAACAAGAGGGTATCTCCTATTTGGCAGGTGCCGAATTGCCTTGCTTGATAGTAAACGTAATGCGTGGCGGCCCCGGATTGGGAACAATTCAACCGAGCCAGGCCGACTACTTTCAAACCGTAAAAGGTGGCGGACACGGTGACTATAAGCTGATTGCATTGGCTCCAGCTTCGGTACAAGAAATGGCAGACTTTGTAACTTTAGGTTTTGAATTAGCCTTCAAATATCGCAATCCAGCTATCATATTGGCCGATGGTGTTATCGGACAAATGATGGAAAAAGTAGTGTTGCCACCAATGAAAGCACGACGCACCGACGAAGAGGTGATAGAACAATGCCCGTGGGCATCTACTGGACGCACCAAAGGTCGCAAACCAAATGTTATCACATCGCTCGAACTTCAACCAGAATGTATGGAAAAAAACAACATTCGCTTTCAGGCGAAGTATCGCCAAATTGAAGAGAGCGAAGTTCGTTTTGAAGAAATCGATTGCGAAGATGCCGATTATCTCATCGTGGCTTTCGGTTCGATGGCACGCATCGGACAAAAAGCAATGGAATTGGCTCGCGAAGAAGGAATTAAAGTGGGAATGTTGCGCCCCATTACTTTGTGGCCATTCCCAACCAAAGAGATTGCACGTCTTGCCGAAAATGTGAAAGGTATTTTAGTGACCGAACTAAATGCTGGACAGATGATTGAAGATGTTCGCTTGGCAGTGAATGGTAAAATTAAAGTAGAGCATTTTGGACGTTTGGGGGGCATTGTGCCCGACCCCGACGAGATTGTAGATGCACTCAAAGAGAAAATAATGTAATCGACCCCGTGTCATCAAAAAAATAATAACCCCAAGATGGATCCAGATAAAATAAGAGGAATATTAAATATTTTATTTTTGATACTTGCTTTAGCATCTATCATCGTCTACTTTGCAGTAAGCGATTTTAAAGTATTTATGTATGTGTGCGGAGCAGCTATATTTACCAAGCTGATGGAGTTTTTTATTCGGTTCACCAATAGATAAAGAAAAAAGGTTATGACAAAAGAAGAAATAATTAAACCCGAAAACCTGGTTTGCAAGAAGCCGACTCTGATGAACAACAACCCGATGCACTATTGCCCGGGATGTAGCCACGGTGTAGTACATAAGCTTGTTGCCGAAGTCATCGAAGAGATGGGAATGGAGGAAAAAACGATTGGTATTTCACCCGTTGGATGCGCCGTATTTATTTACAATTATATTGATATCGATTGGCAAGAAGCAGCTCACGGCCGTGCTCCAGCAGTAGCCACAGCTATCAAGCGTTTGTGGAACGACCGTTTAGTATTTACCTACCAAGGCGATGGCGACTTAGCCTGTATCGGTACAGCCGAAACCATCCACGCGTTGAATCGTGGCGAAAACATTACCATCATCTTTATAAACAATGCCATTTATGGTATGACCGGTGGGCAGATGGCTCCTACTACCCTAATGGGAATGAAAACATCGACTTGCCCTTATGGACGCGACTACGAGCTACACGGCTACCCTTTAAAGATTACAGAAATCGCTGCACAACTCGAAGGCACGGCATACGTTACCCGCCAATCGGTTCAGTCGGTACCTGCCATCCGCAAAGCTAAGAAAGCCATTCGCAAAGCGTTCGAGAACTCAATGAATGGAAAAGGCTCTAACTTAGTAGAAATTGTATCTACCTGCAGTTCGGGATGGAAAATGTCTCCTGAAAAATCAAACGATTGGATGGTAGCAAATATGTTTCCATACTATCCATTGGGTGATTTAAAAGACAAAGAATAATGTGGTAATTGACTAATTTATAAATCATTATGACAAAAGAAATAATTATTGCAGGATTCGGTGGACAAGGCGTTTTATCGATGGGAAAGATTTTGGCATATTCGGGCTTAATGGATGGAAAAGAGGTGTCTTGGATGCCTGCTTATGGCCCTGAACAGCGTGGAGGCACTGCCAATGTTACTGTAATTATCAGCGATGAAAGAATATCTTCACCCATTTTGAGCAAATACGATGTGGCCATCATCCTAAATCAGCCGTCGTTGGAAAAGTTTGAAAACCGAATAAAACCAGGTGGTATTCTTATTTACGATGGATATGGAATCATCAATCCTCCTACACGCAAAGACATCAATGTATATCGCATCGACGCAATGGATGCAGCCAACGAGATGAAAAATGCCAAAGCATTCAATATGATTGTTTTGGGCGGATTGTTAAAGCTTTGCCCAATAGTTAACATCGAAAGTGTTATCAAAGGATTGAAAAAAACACTCCCCGAACGTCATCATCATTTGATACCAATGAATGAAGAGGCTATTAAGAAAGGAATGGAGCTTATAAAAGAAGTATAACTTCAAAACATATTTATGCAATTAATAATTCGTAAACAGAAAACCATTTTCAGTTTACGAATTATTTTTTATTGTATATTTGCGCTAATTATGAGAAGATTTCTATTTGCACATATACTTCTTTTTGTGGTAGGTATATTGACGCTACAAGCACAAGTAACACCCTACAATCCTTTTGGCGACAAAACTGATGAATTTGGAAACCTTGTTGACCAATTCGGAAATCCAGTAGACCCATCAATGCGCCCTCCAATAGATAGTACGGACGTGAAAATTGAAAGCCTGCCACCTACTCTATATATGTGGCACATCAATGAGAACTTAGGAACTGTAAACAAAGTAGCTGCCGACACCGTGCGACACAACTTCCAAAATGTAAATATGACCGAGGGTATGAATGGAGGCTACAATCACCTCGGCAATTTAGGCTCTCCGCGTATGTCGCGCATATTTTTCGATCGTCGTGATGCCGAATCCTCTATTTTTTTGGAGCCTTACTCATTCTTTTTTGTTCGCCCCGACGAGTTCTTTTTCACCAATAGCAACGTTCCCTTTTCAAACCTGACCTACCTAAAAGCAGGCAACAAAATAAACGGTGAAGAGTGGTTTAAAGCCTATTTCTCGGTAAACGTAAACAAGCAATTGGCTTTTGGATTCAACTTTGATTATTTATACGGACGTGGATATTACAATAATTCGAGCACTTCGTTTTTTAATGCTGCTCCTTTTATCAGCTATATGGGCGATAAATATGAAGGTACATTGCTATACAGCTACAATTATTTGAAAGCCAATCAAAATGGTGGTATTACCGACGACCGCTACATCACCAATCCTGATGATGTAGCATCAGGTAGCATCACCGAGCCGATGAATATACCAACGTGGATGAACAATGCAACCAGCAGGCTTGCCGATAGTTATGTATTCTTAGCGCAACGATATAAAATGGGGTTTCACCGTGAGCTACCAAGAGCTGAAAATGATTCAACGTCGGCTATAAAAAAGGAATTTATACCAGTGACAAGTCTTATCCATACAATGAAAGTGGAGTGGTCTAATTATAAATTCGCATCAACCGACCAATTGAAAGACTATTACGAAAACACATACATTGAACCAAGCAACTTAAACATTGCCGATTCGACTTCTTTTGTGAGTGTAAAAAACACTGTTGGAATATCATTACTCGAAGGGTTCAACAAATATGCTAAAATGGGATTAACGGCGTTCGCTTCATACAAGTTCAGCAAATATGAATTAATGAACAAAGACTCCATTAGCAAAGATTTTATGACTGAAAATGAGTTTTATGTAGGAGGTGAATTATCTAAAAGAAGTGGAAATATTCTACATTATCACGCATTAGGAGAGGTTGGATTACTTGGCAAGGCCATAGGACAGTTTAATGTAACAGGTGATATAAATGTAAATATTCCTTTTAGAAAAGATACCATAAGCGTGACAGCACGAGGCATTATCAGCAACAAATTGGCACCTTTCTATATGCGTCATTATCACTCCAAGCACTTTTATTGGGACAACGATTTAGACAAAGAGTTTCGCACACGCATCGAGGGAGAGGTGAAAGTGCCACGTTGGCGCACCAAAGTAAAAGCTGGGGTAGAAAATATAAAAAACTACGCCTATTTCAACCAACAAGCCATCCCCGATCAACATAGTGGCAACGTGCAAGTGCTATATGCCAACCTCAAACAAGATTTTAAAGTAGGTATATTTCATTTAGACGGTGATATTACTTGGCAAAAATCAAGCAACAACACAGTGCTTCCTTTGCCTGAATTTAATATTTATGGAAACTTTTACATCGATGCTAAGTTGGCAAAAAATGTATTAAGTGTGCAGTTGGGAGCCGACATTCGTTACTTTACGAAATATCACGCACCAGCATTTATGCCCAATACAGGACAATTCTTTATACAACCCGAAAATGATATGGTTGAAATTGGCAATTACCCCATCATCAATGTATATGCCAATTTACACTTAAAACGTACACGAATCTACGTGATGATGTATCATATCAATCAGGGAATGGGGAATCAAAATGCTTTCTATGCGCCACATTACCCCATCAACCCACGATTATTCAAGTTTGGCGTATCGTGGAACTTTTACGACTAATCCCACCTCTAATCGAGACTTGCTATGAAACAAAAATTAGGCATTATAAAATATCTCATAATCGCAATAGTCTGTTTTCTGGTATTTATGTTGTGGCCTTCGCCAAAAGACCAAATTACCTTGCCACGCAGTTACAACGAAATAATACAAAGTGGTGAACTTCGTGTAGCAACCGAATACAACTCCATCAGCTTTTTTATAGATGATGACACGCTTTCTGGATTCAATTATGAATTAATAGAAAAGTTTGCAACTGCACAAGGCCTAAGATCTAAGTTTATCCCATTGATGAGTTTTGATGATAGAATGAAAGCACTTGCTACTGGAACGGTGGATATTATCGCATCAGACATTCCGGTAACAAGCACGCTAAAAGATTCATTATTATTGTCTACTCCCTTACTACTGGGTAAGTATGTTTTAGTGCAACGCAAAGCAGAAGCTGATAGCGACTCCGTTTTTATCCGTAGCCAACTTGATTTAGGAAAGCGTTCTCTTTATGTAGTAAAAGGATCACCCGTTATTATGCGCATCCGTAATTTAGAAAGTGAAATTGGTGATACAATTTATGTAAATGAAATTGAGAAATATGGTCCCGAACAACTAATAGCACTCGTGGCTCACGGCGACATTGATTATGCCGTTTGTGAGGAGACACTTGCAAAAGCATCTATACAATCATTTCCACAAATAGATATTGATACAGACATTAGCTTTAATCAGTTTCAGTCGTGGGCAGTCAGTAAGCAATCGCAAACCTTACTCGACAGCCTTAACTTGTGGCTCAACAAACACACCAACACACGAGAATATAAAGAGTTACTTAAAAAGTACTATCAAGTATCAAAGTAGACCATTCTTATAACTTCCTGCCATTTATCTTTTAACATCAAAAGGCTAATTGACTCTAAGACATTCTCTTTTTTATTTATACCTTTTCATTTTCATTTGTTTTAATTGTACATTTGTAATTGCAAATGGATAATAAAGATTGAAAAATAGGTATGAGTGAAAAAATAATCAAATGGGGCTTTATCGGCTGCGGTGAAGTAACAAAAATAAAAAGTGGACCAGCATTTCAAAAAGTAGCAAATTCTGAAGTAGTGGCTGTGATGAGCCGAAACATAAATAAGGCCAAAGCGTACGCACAAGAGCGAGGCATAAAAAAATGGTATGATGACGCACAAGAACTACTAAACGATTCTGAAGTAGATGCTGTTTACATTGCAACTCCTCCTTCGTCGCACGCTACATATGCGATAATGGCTATGAAAGCTGGAAAGCCAGCCTACATCGAAAAACCAATGGCACAAACTTACGAAGAATGTACACGCATCAATCGTATATCCAAAGAGACTGGCGTACCTTGCTTTGTGGCATATTATCGTCGCTACCTACCCTATTTTATAAAAGTGAAACAATTGGTCGAAGATGGCACCATTGGCAATGTTATAAATGTGCAAATCCGATTTGCACAACCACCTCGAAACTTAGATTATAACAGAGAAAATCTACCTTGGCGTGTTCAGGCAGATATATCTGGAGGAGGGTATTTTTATGATTTAGCCCCACATCAAATTGATCTACTCCAAGAGATGTTCGGCTGTATTCTTGAGGCAAGTGGGTATAAAAGCAATCGCGGCGGACTTTATCAAGCAGAAGATACATTAAGTGCTTGTTTTCAATTTGATAATGGTTTGGTAGGTAGTGGTTCGTGGTGCTTTGTTGCACACGACTCAGCCAAAGAAGATAGAATTGAAATAATTGGTGATAAAGGACAAATCTGCTTTTCGGTATTTACGTATGATGCCATAGCAGTTCATACCGAACACGGACGGGAGGAAATACATATTGATAACCCAGAACACGTACAACAGCCCTTAATTCAAGCTGTGGTAAACCATCTGTTAGGCAAAGAAGTTTGTACTTGCGATGGTGAAAGTGCCACATTAACGAACTGGGTTATGGATAAAATATTAGGTAAGCTCTGAAACTTGTTTTTATCCAATCTCATAATTATATCAAACTAATCATAGGAATAAACCTTTAATTTATATTCATTGTTCGATAATTCAGTTTTAATCAACTAAAACGGATTCATTTATGTCTAAATTAATATAAGAGAATTATGTCTAAAGAGGAGCTAATGAGAAAAGCAATAGAGCTATCGATAAATAATGTAAAAAACGGTGGTGGTCCTTTTGGTGCTGTAATAGCCAAAGATGGAGAGGTAATTGCTGAAGGAGTAAACCGAGTTACCACATCCTGTGACCCTACTGCACACGCAGAAGTCTGCGCAATACGAGCAGCTTGTGCTAAATTAGGTACGTTTAATCTCTCAGGATATGAAATATATACTTCGTGCGAACCGTGTCCTATGTGCTTAGGAGCAATTTATTGGGCACGGCTTGATAAAATGTATTATGGTAATAATAAAACAGATGCCAAAAATATCGGATTTGATGATTCATTTATTTACGATGAATTAGAATTAAAACCACTAAAGCGCAGATTGCCATCTGAAATTCTACTCCACAAAGAAGCGTTAAAAGCTTTTGAAGCTTGGACAGCAAAGATGGACAAAATAGAATATTAAATAAAATCCCCAGTGTTGAGCAAGCTCACCCTGGGGATTTTCACACACAAAAGTTATAATACAACTAAAAAAACTTCTTTATTGAATTTAAAAACGCACACCTACTGTTAATATGACCTGATTATTTTTTGTAACCACATTGGTACGATCTAAGTATTGACTATCAAAAGCATAAAAATGCTCTTTATAAGTATTGAATTGATATGCTAAATCAGCATAGAAAAAATTTCCACGATAACCTAAACCAGCAGTATATCTATTAACAGCTTTCAAGTTAGAGTATTCAGTATCAGTACGCACACTATTAGAAGGCAACCATTTAAAGGCTTCGTCTTTCATTGCAGCAGTAACGTGGTTATAGCCAATTCGTGCTGAGAATGAAGTGGCAAGCTTAAACTCTGCACCCAATTTTATTGTATGCACGCCTTTTAGCATATTAGCAGCATCTTCAGTTTCGTATCCCATCTGCACACCATCATCATATTTCAATTTTGTTTTCGAATAATCGGCGTATTCATATTCTGCTCCCAATGCTGCAACACTACCAACAGTATATCCCAAACTGAAGTTGTAACGCCAAGGAGTCACTATTTTATATACAGTTTCACTTTGCCATTGGTCACCATAAGCATCTTGTGGGAAAACGGTTCCTGTTTGAGCTTCATATACTCCTTTGTTTGTATTGTAAACATCTACATCATAATTGACAGACGCTGTTCCATATTCGGTCAAACGATAGAAAGTTGGTGTGTGAACTGCTGCACCTATGCGAAAGGAAGAATCTTCAAAAGGACGTACAATTACTCCTAACTTAAAATCAAAACCAGAACCAGTTGCGCTGTAATAGTTATCCATTGTATAACCACCAAGAGACATTAATTTATTCTCATCATAATAGAAAAAATCTTCGGAATAACTGCTACGGCGT
>CAMTPA010000041.1 GCA_947074275.1 uncultured Bacteroides sp. | reverse complement strand
TTTTCGTTAAAAGCGTTGCAAAGGTACGTAAGTTTTTTAAATCTGCAAGTACTTATCCAACTTTTTCGCCAAATAATCGTACTTTTGCTGTGTTATTGTTTATTGGTTTTAAACGGAGATTTATGTAAAATCAATCCACCCCATACTAATACATTGATTTTCAATAACATAATTACACACCATCAACTATTAACAGTTGACACATCAATTGTTTATAGTTTAAAAGTTACTTGTTTACACTTGACAGATTATTTATTATGATCTATCCACATAATTTTGAGCATAAAATTGGATTTGACCAAATACGTCATCTCATAAAAGAAAAATGTTTGAGCACACTGGGCGAAGAAAGAGTTTCGGAGATGGCATATTCTGACAATTACGAAAATATAATAGAACTGTTGACACAAGTCAGCGAGTTTGTACGCATCATCCAAGAAGAGGATAATTTTCCTAACCAGTATTTTTTCGATGTTCGCCCTTCTTTGCATCGAGTAAGAATTGAAGGTATGTATCTTGATGAACAAGAGGTGTTCGACTTGAAACGTTCACTTGAAACAATTCGTGATATAGTGCGCTTTTTTCATCGAGAAGAGGAGGAAGAAACGGCATTATACCCTACTCTACAAAAATTAGCAGGTGAAATTGCTGTTTTTCCGGCACTGATTAAGCAAATAGATGACATTGTCAATAAATTTGGTAAAATAAAAGACAACGCATCACTCGAATTAGCCCGCATACGTCGAGAATTATCAAACACAATGAGTAGCATCTCACGCTCACTCAATAGTATATTGCGCAATGCGCAGTCTGAAGGCTACGTAGACAAGGACGTGATGCCAACAATGCGCGACGGTCGCTTGGTTATCCCCGTTGCTCCCGGATTGAAAAGAAAAATCAAAGGTATCATCCACGACGAATCGGCAAGTGGGAAAACGGTATTTATCGAACCTGCTGAAGTGGTAGAGGCAAATAATCGGATTCGTGAACTTGAGGGAGAGGAACGCCGAGAGATTATTCGTATTCTTACCAACTTTTCGAACAATCTACGTCCTCATATTTCCGAAGTATTACAATCGTACGATTTCTTAGCAGAGATAGACTTCATCCGTGCTAAGAGCAGCTTTGCTATACAGATAGATGGTATTCAGCCCACAGTAACCAATCACCCCTTGATAGATTGGACTATGGCAATACACCCTTTGCTACAAATGTCGTTGGCCAAACATGGAAAGAAAATCGTGCCACTCGATATTGAACTTACAACTGAAAAAAGAATCTTAATCATATCTGGTCCCAATGCTGGTGGTAAATCGGTTTGCTTGAAAACGGTGGGATTGCTACAATATATGCTTCAATGTGGGTTACTCATTCCGATGCACGAAAGAAGTAATGCGGGAGTTTTCGACCATATCTTTATTGATATTGGCGATGAGCAATCTATTGAAGACGATTTAAGCACCTACTCTTCGCATCTTACCAATATGAAAATGATGATGAAACATTGCGACAACAGCAGTTTAATATTGATAGATGAGTTTGGAGGAGGTACCGAACCACAGATTGGTGGAGCCATTGCCGAAGCTGTGTTGAAACGATTTAATATGAAGCATACTTTTGGCATCATCACCACCCATTATCAAAACCTAAAACATTTTGCCGATGATCACGAAGGCATTGTGAATGGAGCAATGTTGTATGACAGGCATCAGATGCAAGCATTATTTCAGTTGCAGATAGGTAACCCCGGAAGTTCATTTGCCGTAGAAATTGCCCGAAAAATCGGTTTACCCGAAGATGTGATTACCGATGCCTCGGAAATAGTAGGTAGTGAATATATCAATGCCGATAAATACTTGCAAGACATCGTGCGTGATAAGCGTTATTGGGAAAATAAGCGTCAGAACATACGCCAGCGCGAAAAACAATTGGACGAAACAGTAGCCAAATATCAACAAGAGATTGAGGAGCTACAAAGGTCTAAAAAAAGCATCTTAAAGGAAGCTAAAGCAGAAGCAGAACGTATTTTACAAGAATCGAACGCACGCATCGAAAACACCATCCGCACCATCAAAGAAGCACAAGCCGAAAAAGAAAAGACGAAATTGATTCGTCAGGAGCTTGCCGATTTCCGTCAAAGCTTAGAACAGGTGGAGAGCAAAGAAAAACAAGATAAAATAGCTCGCAAGATGGAAAAGCTCATAGAAAAGCAAAGTCGAAAAAAAGAGCGTAAAGAAAACAATGGAAAAGATACCAAACCCGAAGTTATTAAACCTAAAACACATCTAATAGGTGTGGGTGATGCCGTAAAAATAAAGGGACAAACCAGCATTGGAGAAGTAATGGACATCAATGGTAAAAATGCAATTGTGGCTTTTGGGAGTATTAAAACAACCGTCAAATTAGACCGTTTGGAGTTATCAAAAACAACCATTACTCAGCAATCTAATAAAGCCAGCACCTTTGTCAGCACCACTACTCACGACCAAATGTATGAAAAGAAACTAAACTTTAAGCAAGATATTGACGTGAGAGGTATGCGTGGAGACGAAGCTCTTCAAGCAGTCACTTACTTTATTGATGATGCTATATTGATAGGGATGAACAGAGTGCGCATTTTGCACGGCACAGGCACAGGCATCCTACGCACATTAATTCGTCAATATTTAGATACAGTATCTGGAGTCAGCCACTTTGCAGATGAACACGTTCAATTTGGTGGAGCTGGAATTACAGTGGTAGATTTAGCGTAGATGAATATTACAAAACAAAAGTATATTAACATTTGTTTCTCAATTAACAAGATAACATATTTTACTTTAAACAAAGTATTTATACAATAATACAAGTCGTATATGGAAAATAATCTGTTAAGTGAGAAACTAATATATACAGGAGACAGTGAGACCCAGACCCATCTGCACCTAAACACATACAATGCTGAAAATGTGGAAGAAGTAACGTCAACCTGCTTTGATACAATCAGCCAATCACTCAACTCACAAAACATTAATTGGCTGCAAATTCATGGACTAAAGAATACAGAAACTATTCGAGAGGTGTGTACCTATTTTGATATTGATTTTCTGATATTACAAGATATATTAAACACCAATCATCCTACAAAAATAGAGATACACGACACATATACAGTTGCTATTTTAAAACTTTTCAATCAAGTGCCTCGCGAAGAAGACAATGATTTGGACGAGTTGATTCAACAACAAGTTTGCATTATAATGGGCAACAACTATGTGCTTACATTCTTAGAAAACGAATCGGATTTTTTCAGTAGCGTATCTAAGGCATTACATAAAAACACGCTAAAAATAAGAAACAAACAGGCAGATTATCTATTAAGCGTACTTCTAAATGGTGTGATGGGAAATTATATGACCATTGTTTCAACCATAGATGATCAGTTGGAAAATTTAGAGGAAGAGTTATTTACCATTAGCAACAACAAAGACATTGGTATTCAGATTCAATCTCTTCGCAGTCAATATATGACAATCAAACGAGTAGTAATGCCCTTAAAAGAACAATACATAAAATTATTGCGTGGAGAGAACCCGTTAATACATAAAGCCAATCGAGCCTTTTTTAATGACGTAAATGACCACCTACAGTTTGTATTGGAAACCATTGAAATATGTCGTGAGACTCTATCTTCATTAGTCGACCTATACATATCTAATAATGATTTAAGGATGAATGATATTATGAAGCGATTGACTGTAGTTTCTACCATTTTTATACCATTGACATTTTTAGTGGGTATTTGGGGTATGAACTTTCAATTTATGCCTGAGCTTAGTTGGAAACACGGATACCTTTTTGCGTGGGGCTTGATGATTATAGTGGCTGTGTTGATAAGCCTCTATTTAAGAAGAAAAAAATGGTATTAAAACAACCATAATAATATAAAAAGACAAAATGAAATCAATAACAGAACTTTATCGCATAGGAACAGGCCCATCCAGCAGTCACACAATGGGACCTCGAAAAGCAGCAGAACTATTTCTAAGTCGCCATCGAAATGCGTCGAGATTTAAAGTTACACTCTATGGCAGCTTAGCAGCTACAGGCAAGGGGCATATGACAGACGTAGCTATCATAGACACACTTCAACTCGTAGCTCCAATTGAAATAGTGTGGCAGCCCAAAGTATTTCTTCCATTTCATCCCAATGCTATGACTTTTGCAGCCTTTGATAAAGCAAACAAATTAGTTGAAAATTGGACAGTATACAGCGTAGGGGGTGGTGCTTTAGCCGAAAACAATGAAGTATCTCAAATTGCATCTCCCGAAGTTTACACAATGGGGACTATGACCGAAATACTGGATTGGTGCGAAAAGAGTGGCAAAAGTTATTGGGAATATGTGAAGGAGTGTGAGAATAGCGATGTTTGGGATTATTTAAAAGAGGTATGGGATACGATGAAAGATGCAATACATCGTGGCTTAGATGAAGAGGGTGTTCTACCCGGCCCATTAAATCTGCGACGTAAAGCTTCTACTTACTTCATTCGAGCTACGGGATACAAGCAATCTCTTCAGTCACGCGGTTTAGTTTTTGCCTACGCATTAGCTGTTAGCGAAGAAAATGCTTCGGGTGGAAAGATTGTAACAGCTCCCACCTGTGGTTCGTGTGGTGTGGTGCCTGCTGTTCTTTATCATCTTTATAAGAGCAGAAATTTCAATGACATTCGTATGCTACGCGCTTTGGCCACGGCAGGATTAGTAGGAAACATTGTAAAAAAAAACGCTTCCATTTCGGGTGCAGAGGTTGGATGCCAAGGTGAAGTTGGTGTGGCTTGCGCAATGGCATCAGCTGCTGCCAACCAATTGTTTGGTGGAAGTCCTGCACAAATAGAGTATGCGGCAGAAATGGGATTGGAGCATCATTTGGGAATGACTTGTGACCCGGTGTGTGGTTTAGTTCAAATACCTTGCATAGAACGCAATGCTTATGCAGCAGCTCGCGCATTAGACGCAAATATATTTGCCTCTTTTTCGGATGGGATACATCGAGTTTCTTTTGATAAAGTAGTAGAAGTGATGAAACAGACTGGACACGATTTGCCTTCGCTTTATAAAGAGACAAGCGAGGGAGGGTTGGCAAAAGATTATAAACAAATGTGATACAATAAGGGCTAACTCTGTATATAAAAGAATTAGCCCTTGTCTCATATAGTCTATTTTACCCTAACATATCAACCACATCAGGCCATACTGCATAGTCAGCATCTGTTATATCAACCACGAGTGTCAACACACCACTTGCCGTATAATACAATGCTTTTTCTTTATCGCCTTGTTGCACCTCTATCAAGTAAGCAATGGAAGGAGACTTTGGAAAGGTTAACTCTGTGAGATTATCTATCACCCAATTTCCATATTCGCCAGTCGAAAAACTGTCTTCAACGACAGTGGGGAGATTTGAGCGAAATATATCCTGTTCAGTCATTACCCAACCTGCATTTTGATTAAACCAAACATCGAGTTCTACGCTATTTACTCTGCAATCGGCTACATAATACGCACCCTTACTACTCCAATATACATCTTGAGCATTTGGATACATTCCATCAAACGTAGTAATAACATCTGGATTAGCTGGCAAATAAGGATTATCAGTGTTGCCACAAGCTGTTAATAAAAACAATCCCATTAGCAAGCCCAATAATAAGGTGTTATGCGCTTTTCTCATATAGGTTGATTCTTAAAGAAGTTAATCATCGGCACGTTTAAACTTACCACTATTGGTAAATTTAAGCGAAATACCTGAGCTTAAATCAACTTCATAACCACTACGATCGTGTTCAATCTTTTGAATAGTTTCGGTGGTGAAGTTATTGGTTTGCATATAAGCAGTCACAAAACCAGGAACAATTGCTGCTGGTACAGGCGAACCGCTTTTCTTTGTATCCACATCTGTCCAGTTTCCTTTGCCGTCAAAATCCACTTCTACACCATTCACAAAATTCACTTCATAATTGGTAGACATACCTTCTTTGTCTATTTTGATGTGTTGCAACTGACATTCGGGGAAATAAGTACCAATAAAAGTGCGAGCTGCTTCGGGCAAACGGTTCACATCTTTTGTTATCACGTCGTCAGCAAAAGAAAACTGAACAACAGCAAGCATCATTGCCAATAAGGAAAAAATCTTTTTCATAATCTTTCTATTTTAAAATGTTAGTAATTTAGGTTTTTAATCACATAAATCAATAACGATTTCGCATTTAGAAAGATTAAGCGACTAATGAAACAACCTCTTTTTTAAAAAGAATTAACCAATTTGAAAAAAGATATTACAAGCCCTCCGATTCGTATATTTCCTCCAACATTTCATCTTTCTTCATCGACATTTTTCCTTGAGGAGTAATAAGAATCGAAATCGGAATATAAAGATCGGTTTGTGGATAGCAGACACTTGCAGCATACAAAATACCTTTTGAGCTGACTTTATTGTAAACCAATCCTTCTAAAATAGATTTACGAAGAAAAGCCGGTTCTATGATTGACTCAAAATCCGACTTTGTGAAAGTTTTATTATAAAATGATTTGCCAGCACAAGTGATATTCAATGTAATTTTATTGTCTACAAATTTTTCATCATTCTCACCTATCACTTCCGTGAGAGTTTCATCGGGAATACGTGTCACAATAGACTGATACTCTTTTCCATCCATCTTAAAATGAGCCTCGGCCTTTTGTATTTGCATTTTTTGCAACCCGTCATTGGTTTCTGTAATATTTTGCTTTACCAGTACCACGTCATCGCTCGCATCTGTATTTTCCTTATTGCCACCACAACTCATTATTATAGATAGCAATAGAGACAAACAGATGTATATTTTTATTCTTGTCATCTTGCTGTTAGCTTTTATATTTTCAATTTCGTTATGACAAAGGAACAAAAAAAGCAGCATCCAAAAAAATTTGAACACTGCTTTTTTTTAATGAATAAACCTATTCTTTATTAGCTTTTCTTTTGCTTTTTATCTCCGCTGCATTTTGCATCTTTCCCCTTCTTCTTTCCATCTTTGCCTTTTTTATTGCAATCTTTTTGCTTTTCAGTATATTTGGCATACTGTTCTGGGGTTAAGATTTTCTGCAATTGCTCGTTGTAAGCTGCGCGCTGAGCTTCCATTGCTTGACGTTTTTGCTCACGTTCTTCTTGAGTCATTTTTGCAGGTTGTTGGCCTTCTGCTGGAGGTGTTGCTGGTTTAGCTTTGCATTCTGCCAATTTCTGAGCTTCAGCAAGGTTTAAATCAAGCAGTTGTTGTTTTTGAGTATCGTTTAGTGAAAGTTCTTTCACCATACGTTCGGTTCTACGTTCTGCACGAACTTTTGGATCAGCATTTTCGCCACCTTTTTCACCACGTCCTTGAGCCATTGCCATACCTGCTGTCATCAACAAGGCTACCATCATAAAAACTACTTTCTTCATATTACTTCAAATTTTTAAATTAATTACTTTTCTTGTTTTTGTTGCAACTGATAGTATGACTTCACTTCGATGAAATAGTTTAAAGCCAAAATAGTAATTTAACTTTAAAAAACAAAATAACCCATAGTAGTCATCAAAACAGCAACCACCTCATTATTTCACAATAAAAACAGGCTGTATTTGATAACAATAAAAACTGTTTATAATTCATCGGACAACTATTAACAGTCAATAAATCAATTATCAACATTTGACACATCAAACATTAACAACTCAAAGACCAATGATATTGTTTATTGCATTAATTCAAAAAAATAAGTTTTATCATTGTGAAACACTCCACATCGTAAATAGGTGATAATTAGAGCAAAAGCAACCATCCGAAACATAAAAACTTGGACTAATTAAGGCTTGGAGCAGTGCCGTATGCTTGCTTATAGATGCGAGAAAAGTGAGACATATTCTTAAAACCTACATCCGACAGCACATCTTTTACTTTGCGCCCTTCTCTAACTATCATATCGTGAGCCACTTCAAGCCGCTTTCTCACAATCCATTTTTCGGGTGTCAAATCACTGAGTTTCTTAAAATCGCGTTTAAAGGTTGTCAAACTACGTCCTGTATAACGAGCCAACTCCTCAAGATTCAAATCATACATATAGTTTTCATTCAGAAAACCCAATATGTCGATTTTCCAAGCATCCGTAAAGTCGAACAACGAGGCATACACACTTTTATCAGCATTGAGCACAGTATACAGTCCTTCTATCATTTTCATATTTAGCCATTGTTCCGAAGGCTCAACATCGGAGTTGAAAAAGGGTTTAATAGATTCAAAAAGACTTTGGACATCGGGGCTTACATTCATCTTCACAATGCTTGCTTTGCTACGTTTCACCTCTTTAGGAATGGTATCAGAATCGAGCTTACGATAAAAATCGTGAAGGAACTTACGAGTAAACCGAAGCAGTATCGACTGATAAACATTATTTTTTTTATCACTTCGCTTGTGCATTGTCACCCGCACATCTCGACGGATAAAGGCACAATCGCCTGCTTTAAGCAAAACTTTCTTGCCGTTATCCATAAACTCCACTTCACCCGAACAGATATACAGCAGGCAATGTTCGGGAATGCCCGCATCGCATACCGTGTCTTCCGAAACTCTAAAATTCAAGAATATGTTGGAATAGTTGATACTTTCGTGTGCCATAATCATCTTTTTTTCAAATATACACTTTTAATTTTAACCACCACCCAATGCCTGATACAATGATATATAAGAGCTTATTTCATTGTATTGATTTGATATAAACGCAAGGCGAGCTGCAAGTAGCGCATCTTGGGCAGTAAGTACTTCCAGATAGTTTGACGAACCGCCTTCCATCAAAAGCTTCGTTGCTTTTATCGAGCGTTGCAGTGCGGTAACTTGATTCTTACAAAGTTTCGTTTTCTGTGCATAGGTTTGTATCTGCAAATAGCTTGTATTCACCTCAGCCCCCGCATTTAGAACTGTTTGTTGAAAATTCAATTTAGCTTCTTCTTGTTCCGATTGCGCTATTCGATATTGAGCTTTCAATCTGCCATTGGCAAATATTGGTTGCGTCAAAGAGGCAAGCGCATCCCACAAAAACTTACCAGGGCTGGTGACTACTCCAGCCACATTAGACCATCCAACGCTACCCCCCAAGGTAAGTGACGGATAAAACTCCGAGCGTGCCTCGGCAGTGGCATAAAACGCCGAAGCAAGAGCCAATTCTGCTTGTATCACGTCGGGACGCATCGAAAGAAGCTGCAGTGGTATCCCAACCTGTAAGGCTTGTGGATTTTGCCAATTAGACAATGAGTTGGTTTCGACAGAATGAACAGCATCTCCCAAAAGCACCGACAATGAGTTTTCCACTTCATTGATTTGTTGTTTTATATCTAAATTAGCCCCCAGCACACTATTGTAGCTTGCTTCGGCTTGCGATACAGCAGCATCGTTATATTGTCCAGCTTCCATCAACAGCCGCATCGTACGAATCGTTTCCGACCAAAGTTCTGCCGATTTTTCAACGACTTGTTCTTGTTCACGAAGCATTGCAAGTGTATAATATTGCAAAGCAATGGTTGCTATCAGCTCGCTTTGAACCGCTTTTTGATAGGCATAGCTACTTTCTACCGCTACTTTAGCGCGTTCTTTAGCATTACGCAGCCTACCAAAAATATCAATTTGCCAACTTGCCGTGAGTGGAAGAGAATAGGTATAACTCGTCGCATTTGAACCAAATTGACTTGAAGAGCCTTGTGGTGTAACTGAGAGCGAGGGCAAAAAAGCCAACCGTGCAGCTTTGAGCGACACCTCCGTTTGACCTATGCGCAACTTGGCAATACGAATATCCGTATTATTATCTAATCCCTGCTCTATTAAGCATCTCAACTTCTCATCCACAAAAATCTCTTGCCACGACATCATTGCCATCGAAACCGAATCTTCCGAAAGCTTTATGTCACCATAAAGATCTTCACTTACCACATCTGTTGCACGAGGGTACTTTCTATAAATTCCACAACTCGACAAGATAGCAGTTGTCGCAATCAAAAATAATAATCTCATCATACTAATCATTTATATCATAATTGTTAGGAGCAACAAATCGCTCTTGCAGTGTTTGGAAAGCAATAAAAAATACAGGAACAACATAGATAAGAGCCAAAGTGCCAACAATCATCCCTCCCAATGCACCTACACCAAGCGAACGGTTTCCAACAGCTCCTGCCCCCGAAGCTACCAACAGAGGAAACAAACCAAAAACCATTGTCAGCACCGTCATCAAGATTGGACGCAATCGCATTATCGCTGCCACATAAGCTGATTCAAATATTCCCATACCAGCGCGCCTACGTTCCAAAGCATATTGCACAATCAAAATCGAAGTTTTGGCCAGCAACCCAATAAGCATAATCACTCCTGTTTGCAAATAGATATTGTTTTCGAGCCCAAAGATTCGAGTAAACAAGAAGCTACCCATCAAGCCAAATGGAACAGCAAGAATCACAGCAAATGGCACTAAAAAACTTTCGTATAATGATGCTAAAATAAAATATATCAAAATGACTGACAACAAATAAATAAGCGACGAACGAGCACCACTATTTTGGGCTTCTTCTCTCGAAATACCACCAAACTCATAACTATACCCCACGGGCAATGTTTGTTCTGCTACCTCCTGAATTGCCGCCATCACTTGTGAGTTTGAAACACCCGCATTGGGACTTATACTGGCAGAAATAGAACTATAAAGATTGAATCGAGAAAGTATTTCCGATCCGTTTACTTGAGAAAGAGTTACAAACTGATTGAGTGGAGCCATTTCACCATTGGCTACACGAATGTAGGTATCAGATAAAGATTGTTCGTTCAAACGATACGTTGGAGCGGATTGCATCATCACACGATAAATCTTTCCAAACTGATTGAAGTTAGAAGTGTAGTTCCCACCAAAATAACTACCAACAACCGACATCACCTCTTCGGTAGTCACACCTGCCTGCATACATTTAGCCGCATCAACATCAATGCTGTATTGCGGAAAATCGAGCGCAAATGAGCTATAAGCCATCGCCACCTCTTTTCGCCCTCGCAGAGTAGATAAAAAGAGCTGAGATGCCTGATATAAGTCCTCAATATCACCTCCTGTTCTATCTTGCAGGTGCATTTCTATGGCATTACCTGTCCCATACCCAGGAATCATACCCTCTTGAAGCACAAATATATCGGCCTCGGCTATATGAGCAAAAAGCTGGTTGAATCTTGCAATCACAGCATCGCCAGTGTGTTCTTTGCCTTTACGCTCGTCCCAATCTTTTAACCGGATAAAAAATGTTCCATAACAAGAGCCAACTCCTGCCATAATCCCCGAACCATCAATTCTTGCGTAAGACCTGACTTCGGGTTGTTGCAACACAATCGTTTCAATACGTTCCATCACTTCTGCCGTTTTTTCTATTGTGTTACCAGGAGATATACCAACACTTATAAAAAGATTTCCTTTGTCTTCTTGTGGCACAAGCCCTGTGCGAGTCGTGTTTATAAAATATCCAAACAAGAACAAAGTGATTGTCAATGCACTCCAGGCCATCCAAGGACGACGAATCACAAAGAGGACACTTCGCTTGTATTTGCCCAGCACAGCAGAAAATGAAGCATTGTAGGCCGCACGAACACGTCCATTAAAGCTTTTTTCACTTCGCGTGGTAGATGCGGGTCGTAAAATAATAACAGAAAGAGCTGGGACAAGAGTTAGTGCCGAGACACTTGAAATAACAACCGCAACAGCCATTGTCACACCAAACTGAGTATAGAAAACCCCCGAAGTTCCCCCCATAAAAGTAACTGGAACAAACACTGCCAAAAACACTAATGATGTAGATATAATGGCCATCGTAACCTCGCTCATAGCATCGTGCGTCGCCTTAAAAGGAGAATTACAACCTGCATCAAACTTCGACTGAACCGCCTCGACTACTACAATCGAATCATCGACAACTGTACCAATAGCCAATACCAGAGCAAAAAGAGTTAAGAGATTTATACTAAACCCAATGGCTTGCATCACTGCAAACGTTCCGATTATTGAAACCACGATTGCAGCCGATGGAATCAGTGTGCTCTTGAGGTCTTGCAAAAAGAAATAAATCACCAAAATCACCAAAACAACAGCCAAGAATAACGTCTCAATCACCCCACGCATCGAAGCAAATAAAAACTCATTGGTATTAAGATAAACCACAATTTCAATACCTTCAGGCATTGTTTTTTTCACCTCTTCATACAATTCTACAATCTTGTTGTTGACCTCTGTTGTATTTACACCCGGCATCGGATTGATTACAAAGTTCACTCCAGGATTGCCATTCACAAAAGTCTGAATATTATATGCCTCTGCGCCCAACTCCACATCAGCCACGTCTTTTAGTCGCAACACATTGCCATCAGAGTCTGAACGTATCACGATGTTTTCAAACTCACCAACTTCACGCAAGCGTCCCTTATATTTCATCACATACTGAAAGGTATTTGCCGAATTTTCACCCAAAGATCCAGCAGCAGCAACAATATTTTGCTCGTTCAAAACCCTCGACACATCCGATGGGTTGAGCTTGTATTGCGCCATTACATCAGGCTTCAGCCAAATACGCATACTATATATGTTGCTATTCGCTTGCACATTGCTCACACCCTCTATCCGCTTAATTTGCGGAAAAAGATTTATGTCAAGCCAGTTGGCAATAAAAGTTTCATCGTAACGACCGTTGGTACACATCACCGAAATAATTTGCATATTACTGCTTTGACGTTTTTCGGTTGCTACACCAACTCTTACTACTTCGGCGGGTAGTAATCCCTGCGCTTTAGATACACGGTTTTGCACATTAACCGCTGCTACATCAGGGTCGGTTCCTTGTTTAAAGTAGATAGATATAGTAGCTACACCTGCATTGGTAGCCGTAGAGGTCATATAAATCATATCCTCCACACCGTTGATGCTCTCTTCTAAAGGAATAATTACGCTTTGCATCACAGCCTCAGCATCTGCACCCGTATAGCTTGTTGACACCCTCACGGTAGGTGGAGCAATATCAGGATATTGCTCGATAGGCAGAACCAACAACGATACAACACCTACAAGCAAAATAACAAAAGCTATTGACAACGCCATTACTGGGCGTTTTATAAACATATTATTTTTCATTCGCTCAATTTTATTTTGTATTTATCTCCATACCCTCACGCACCAATCCTACTCCATCGGCCACTATTACATCTCCCGCTGCAAGCCCCGACAATACAATGTAATCTATGCCGTTGTTCGACGGTGCTACCGAGATTTGTGCGGATTGAGCTTTTCCATCAAGCACTTTGTAGACTAAGTATTTATCTTGTATTTTGACTGTTGCCGACTGTGGAATAGCAACCACATCGTTGTTTTGATTTGTGATTTGAATATTTCCCATCGAACCACTTAGTAAAAGCTTGTCGGTATTATCAAATACAGCTCTAAGAGCTACCGAACCCGTTTTTCTATCAACTATACCACTAATACTTTCCACTTTCCCTTTTCGAGCATACAAAGAACCATCACCAAGCAAAAGCTCCACTTCATCCATATTTCGAAGCGTTTCTTCCATCGTGCCCCATTCGCGCATCATTGCAAGAGCTTGATTCTCGCCAACCGAAAAATAGACATACATCTGTGAGTTATCAGATACACTGGTGAGCGGTTGTGCAATATTGGGACTTACCAACGCACCTTGTCGGTATGGCAACACTCCCACAACACCATTCACTGGGCTTTTTACTTCTGTATAAGAAAAATTGTTGCGTGCGCTTGCTTCGGCAGCCTCACTTTGAGCCAATCCCGCTTCAGCACTATGAAAACCATTTTCAGATGCCAGCAACTCATACTCCGAAATCACCTTTTCGGCAAATAAACGTTGCTTGCTTTCATAGTTCAATCTTGCCGTAGCAAGAGCTGCCTTAGCAGCCTTTACATTCGAAATGGCTTCATTCAAAGCAGCTCGAAAAGGTACTTGATCGATTACAAAGAGAGTTTGTCCCTTTCGCACATTTTCACCTTCGCTGATATGAACAGCCTCAATTACTCCCGATACTTGCGGACGTATTTCAACATCTTGACAACCTTGAATGGATGCCGAGTAACGAGTGATTGTTTCAACATTGGTTTTAGCTACCAAGTGAATCTTCCATTGTCGCCCTTGTGAAGCTGTTTGATTTGTAACATTGCCACAACCCACTGCCGTGATAGCAGTAAGTAGTAAAAGCAGTAATTTTGTATTCGCAAAATTGCTCATCGTTATAATTATTTAGTTTATTCTTTATCTCTATTTTTTCGTTTGCAAAGGTAGAGCTGCAAATCCACATCTACTTTGCTGAAAAGTCCTTTTGGCTTTGCCGAAAAGACCAATAAAAAAAATGCGCAAACCTTTAAATTTAATTAAGGGATTGCGCATTGCAAAGTGATAGAAAAGGATTTTCAATTACATTCAAATGAGTCCTGTCTATTTTATTTTAAGTCCTTCGATAAGTGGCATTGTATCTATCAACTCCAGTTCTTGCACCATATCGAGCGTACCTTTTTTATATTTCAAGAAATGAGAAGTTTTGATATGGCTTTGATAAGCATCTTCGTTTGCATAGATTTCGAGAATAGTAATGTGATTAGGATGAGCTTTATCGGCAGTAGCATAAAGAGTCAGCACACCGGGTTCAAGCTCCATTGATGCTTCTATCTCTTCTTTTAAATATTGGTTATATTCGTCTAAGCGAGCAGCGTCAACAACGATTCTCGATATACGAACTTTTTGTTTTTCTACAATTGTGTCCGAGGTTTTCATTTCCGAGATAATCCGAAGAGCTTTTAGGGCAGGCGGAAAACCAATGTAGGGCAATGCCTGAATCACTACGGATGCCAATACCGCTTTATCATTGCCCAACTGGATATTACTTACGGTATGTGAGCGAAGTTGGCTATCCGCTTCAATAGTTGTCAGGAGTGCATAAATCAACAACTCTTTCGTTGGCAAATCAAACCCACCACGTGTATATATATCGCCAAAACAATACTCTGTTAAATAACGAGCCATCTCATCACCCAAACCATTTGGTATATCTTTGAAAGCATCTTTCAACACATCACCATAAAGAGGTTGTTGAATTTCAAGTCCTTTTTCAGCCCGATTGTTCTCGGAAACCATCCCTTGTTTTTCTAATGGAAGAGCAATACCACGTTCCGAAAACACATCGTTTGCTACCGAAAGAGCATTCAACGTTTTAGGGAAACCGATAAATGGCGCACACAGATATATCAACTCGCGCACTTCTATTGGAGTAACTCCTACATTCAAAGCCGCTCCAATGTGCGCTTTGAGTTGCGGAAGTGTTTGCATTGCCGTAAGCGAAACACAGGTAATCATCTCACGAGTTTTTATATCTAAATGACCTGTTTGAAACACTTCTCCAAAAATAAACTTCTGGAGTATGTCCATCATTTCAGGGTCATTTCCTCCACCAGTAAGAGCCTCACCTCCAAACAAGGCACGATAATTCTCTTTTGCTGCTTCAATTCTATCCATTTTCATTTCTTGTGCATACGTTTGAAACACAAATGTGTTTATTGCTATTATCAATAATAATACCTTCTTCATATTTTTATTTTTTACCCAATGTCCTGCATTTACCTATCACATCGCCCGTACGTATGTATTGGTAAGTAGGCATTTCAAAGAGCACAGGTTTCAGCTTGTTGTAGTCAATCTTATCATTAACATCCAGCACATCTGCCGCAGCATAGGTATTGGCTATTTTACAGATAAAGTTATCAAAAGCCTCTGTTTCGTAAATATCCTCTACCACACATTCCATTGTAAGTGGCGACTCGTTGATAATGGGCATTCCCGCTGCTCCTATTGTATAGTCGAACAGTTTCGATTTATCCTCTTTTGCACCACTCACCATTCCAGCGTAATCGGCACGTGGCAACATCGCCTCATCAATGATGTTGATTGAAAACTTTCTATTTTCTCTCACTCCTTGATTACTATAATGGCTCTTTCGCATACTTATCATTATGCGATCGTGCCCAATAATGCCAACGTGAGATAATAGCATCCAATTCACTTTACCGTCTACCAAAGTACCAACCACAGTTGCTGGAGTGGGATACAATGCCAATGTTTGTCCTAAATTCTTTTTCGTCATACCTTCTGTTTTAGAAACCTGTCCCGAATCTACATCACGCGAGCTACACGAAAGCATCATTGTAAGCAATAGAAATAGAACAGATAATTTGATTTTGCATAAATCTTATTTTTAATCGATATGCAAAACTACCTACCTATATAGAAGTTATTGGTATACATTTTACGGTTTGTTTTAACGATATTCCTGTTTCAACATTCTGCGGCATTTTCTTATCAATAATTCAGGTTATATTTGTAGAAAAAAAGAAAGATATGAAAGAGATTATAAACATCAATTGCGTGGACGATTACAATCGGCTATTTGGATTGGAGACTCTTCATCCATTGGTGAGTATTATAGATTTATCGAAAGCTGAGAGTTGGCCAATGCAATACAAAATTCATTTTGGAGTTTATGCAGTATTCTTAAAAGATACCGTGTGTGGAGACATTCGGTATGGTCGGAAAATATACGATTACAGAGAGGGTACCATAGTAAGCTTTGCTCCTGGCCAGATAAGCGAAATTGAAATACTTGATGGGCAACGCCCCACTGCGTTGGGGGTGCTGTTTCATCCTGACCTTATCCGTGGCACAGCTCTTGGACAAGAAATCAGACAATATTCATTTTTTTCTTATGAATCGACCGAAGCTCTTCATTTGTCGGAAAGAGAAAAAACAACGATTACGGAGTGTTTTGGCAAGATACAACAAGAGTTAGAACACGCCATCGACAAACACACCAAACGGCTTATATCGCGCAACATTGAGCTGCTGTTGGATTATTGTTTGCGTTTTTACGAACGCCAATTCATCACGCGTTTCGATGCCAACAGTGATATTCTTACCCAATTCGAGCGAGAATTGAATGATTATTTTGAGCAGAACAAACAGCAAGAAAATGGTATCCCCACTGTCAGATACTTTGCAGACAAAGCTTATTTATCGCCCAACTATTTTGGTGATTATATTAAGAAATCAACTGGCAGAACCGCACAAGACTACATCCAAAGCAAAGTGATGGAGTTGGCAAAAGAGATGATTTTATCTACTAATATGTCTGTGAGCCAAATATCCTACGAACTTGGATTTCAATACCCACAACATTTTTCAAGAGTGTTCAAAAATCACGTGGGAACAACTCCCAACAAATTCAGATCAAGCAACTAAAGATGTGTTTTTAAGAGTTCTTATTCCGAAACAAACAACGCTATAAAGTGATTTAGTCCCACCCCCTTGAAAATAATGAAACTAAAAATTGTATTAGAATATATTAGTGTCCGCTAAACCACACAACGAGTCACTCAACTCCTTTGATTATAGGGGTTGAGTGGCTGTATTTGTATTGGCAAGCCCCTTCTTCTTAATTTATGTCGATTGTAGGTGTCGGCTCTGTTGTTTCGAGCAGTAATCTTTTAAGGTCTTCATCAGGTTTCTCAAAGAATGCATCTATATTGATATAATACATTAGTACTATTCTGACTATTCTAACCATTGTATCCAGACCTGAAAAGCTCCAGGATCGTGTTAATCGTTTTTGCAATAATGCCATTAGTAAATTAGCTATCTGTACATCGTATGGCACACCTTCGTTGGCATAAACTACTGAATGAACCTTGATGCCACCTTTCTTTTTCCCTGTTTTGGGATGCCTGCCAACGCCTTTAAACATAAGGTTGGAAAATAACGAAATTGTAGTGGAGTCGATAATCATCAGTTTCTTTATCTATGTTTCAACCCCTCGGCTTCGGCTGTCCGATGAAAATACCTCCTTGTTTACGTCATATAAATCCTTATATACGGCTTCAAAGATTTTTTCTACCCCCGGCATTAGCGTCCAACAATGTGCAACGACGAGGGGTCGTGTCTAAGCCTATATGCCCGAACTTGCGTACCTCAGCCAGCATAGATATTAGCTGACCATATACCAGCCGTCCGAAGAAATATATACTTTTGCCTATGTTACGATTAAGTTTTGTGGTAAAAATAAAAGTAACATTTAGGGCTGAAACCTTTGCTTGTATCAGCCCTTTTATGAAAGTCAGCCAAAATATTTAGCGAACACTAATAATTAGAATATACCTATGTAAGCACAATCCGAATCCAAAGTAGGTAGTTCGGCGCCCAACTCAAATCCATCTGCCGACATTGATTTAGGATTGAAGATATAGATATGACCCGCACCCGAAGTTGGAGCCAATGCCATATAAAACTTACCATCGTTGCCCGTCACACTGTATTGATATTGTTGCAACCACAAACCCGAAGGAACATTCATTTTAGTAACGGTTTTATTGTAGAGGTCGACACGAGCTACACCCCACGCACTTGCAGCAGCACTATTGCCCAAAACACTATCAAAATAAGGAACATAGCCGATACCATCTGCAACATAAAACCACCCGTTAGAACCAACAGTAGTGCCTAAATATTCAGAAAGATCAAGCTCATAGTTATTGTCATAATCGCCGTTGGTGATTTTCAATATTTTAGAAGGAGCTGCTGTAATCTGATAGATATTGCCATTTTCATCGACATGAGCTACTGGCGTGCGATACCCCTGAGTAGAACCTTTTCCATTGGTCGAGGTTATCATTCTCGGGTTTTCCAACGAAGGATAATCCACCACCAAAGTAGAAGCCCCGTAATTGGATGTTGTGATATTGGCTGCCGTATTGGAATCGTACGAACGTTTGTTTAGTCCAATATAAGCTTTTCCGTTGTGTATCACTGGTGCATCAATGCGCCATACGTGCAGGTTGTTTTCTAAGTCTTCGGACGAGCGAGGCATCTCAAATTGTTCCACAGAATTCATCGTGAGGTTTTCCAATTCGATCGAAACCAAATAAATGGTAGCCCTCGTATAATTGTACCCCCCCGACGCATCTTGCTGATGCTCGGTTGTCACGTTTTGTACCATTGCATATTCTTCATTCAATTTTGTCCAGCGTGGATGTTCTGTTCCAATGGCATACGAAACGTTGATTTTAGCATCCTGTATATAAGACTGCCCCCCATTTACCCCATATTTTGTAATCGTTCCACCACCGTAATCGAGACTATAAAGCCATTTGCCATCTTCCGATGCAAAAACTCTTGCCGTGCGTGTACAAGGCACTTCAAAACCATATCCCTTAAACGAAACAGCATTGGTAACCGATGACAAATCGCTCAATGCTTGCACATAAGTAGCTCCCGTGCTTCCGCTCACATCAGCGCCCATAGCAATGTTGAACCAAGCACGTCCGTCTGCTACATTACCACCATTGGTGTCATTATTCTCCACACTCGCATTGTCACAACCTATCACAACCAAAAACGATGTTGAGACAAATAAAAGGCTTAAGCCTTTGAAAAACTTATTTCCCATTGTAGTATAACTTTAAATTGTTTATATATCCTGTTTAAAAAATTCGATAGCTGATTTTTCCATAGAACGCACGACCGGGTTTCTGCAATGCCCAATTGTCGAACACCTGCTCGTTGGTGAGGTTGCGTGCATCGAAACTCAAAAAAAGCTTACGTCCTGGAAACATATAATTCACTCCAATATCTTGTACAGCCTGTGCAGGAATGACAGCCTTACCAGCACCACCA
Organism: uncultured Bacteroides sp.; assembly: GCA_947074275.1. Taxonomy (GTDB): domain Bacteria; phylum Bacteroidota; class Bacteroidia; order Bacteroidales; family Bacteroidaceae; genus Bacteroides. The sequence continues at coordinate 11,494 of CAMTPA010000041.1, read as the reverse complement.
AAAGTTTCCCAGTTTCTGAAAAACTGATGCACGTAGTTGAAATAATAACTAAGCGTAATGCGTGAGCCTTTCAGAAAAACGTCATTGAATGAAACCTCCAACGCATTATTCCAAGTAAAATAGGGCGCATTCCTCAATCGGTTGCGATAATAACTATACTCATTTCCATTCTCATCATATCGCTGATTGAAGCGAGCATTAAAATTGGATAAATTGGTGATGAAACTCACTATATCTCCATAACCATATTTCAATTCTACATCTACCCCTTTACTAAGCACCTTGCCTAAGTTTTCGTACAAGGTCATATCGGTGGCCGTGTTGTTGCTCACCTTGCGAGTAATCATATTGCTTATGTCGCGATAGAAAAAGTTCACATCAGCCGCAAACCAATGTTTTTTAAACTTGAAAGTGCCTAAATTAACACCAAGGTTCAGGTTGAGGCTTTGCTCTGGTTTCAAATCGTAAGACGATTCTATATTTTGGCTGGTATTTCCCAATATTTCTGTACTTTCGGGCATACGTAATGCTTTTTCGCCCGAAAGCAACAGTAGCACACGTGGGAGTAGTTCGAACGAGAAAGCTGCACCAAAGCCCGATTCACGTGTGGTGCGATGATGATTATCGGCCACTATTGCATCGTTTTCTTTCACATAATCTTTCAAGTTTACTCTTTGCATATAGTATTTATAAAAAAGCGATGATTTAAGACGGTCTTTAAAGAGGTGATTGTTGTAAGATACGCCCAACACCCCTTTGGTCAGATGACGTGTATCGCTCAACTCTCTTTCAAGATCAGTCAGGTAAGGATCGTCTACATCTCGAATAAAATGATTGAAGAGGTAATTTACCGACAAGGTGTGGCATCTATTCATTTTATAATCTACACTACCACGTGCAGCAAACATCTTTTCGTTGTTTTTAGCGTGGGTAGCTTGCCCAGCCTCACCACCTCCTTTTCCCCACAAATAAGAATCGCCATTTTTATCGGCCAACACTATACCCTGCCAATTGTAAATTTCGGGAATGGTATCAATCACAGTGCGATTGGCGTGCGAAAAAGAGCCATAGAGGTTGATAGACAATTTGTCGAGTATATTAAACTTCACATATTTTAGATTTATCATTTGCGAGCCTGTTTCGGAGCGACGATTGCCATAAACCACCTCCATTGTAGTGCCGTGCTGTATGTCTTTGTCCATATCCGAAATCACCACACCCACGCTCAACCTGTCGGCCCATTTCAAATCGGTAAAACCGATATCGGCATTTACACCCATTGATTGAAAACTGTCGTGAAAACGCCTTGCAGTGACGTAGTCCATTCTTCCCGATGTGGTAGGGTCTTCTACTACATAAACCTGATCGCCCCATACTTTGTAGTCGTTGTCGGTATAATTATAAAAAGCTCCGCCATTTACAGTCAAACCTGTTTTATTGTTGCGATAGCTTCCACTCACATTGGCCTGATGAGTATTGAAGGATCCAAATGAATAGGACGCACTCAAATTACTGTCTATCGTTTTTTTAAGAATCACATTAATAGCACCTCCTAAAGCGTCTTCAGACAAATGAGTCGGGACTACCCCTTTATATACTTCAATGCGTTCAATCATAGCAGGAGGAATGTTACTCAATGAAAACGAGTTGCCAAAATTACGAATAGGCACCCCATCGATGAATATGCGTATGGAATTGCCCGTCAAGCCATTTATATTAAACTGTACATCGGAACCCATACCTCCCGATTGACGGATGCGGATACCTGCCGTGCGATCGAGCAAATCGGTAGTTTGAACCGATTGCAAACTGGCTTTTGTTGTTTGCACCAAACCCAGCGCAAATCCTTTTTCTTTCAAATTGCGCTCTTCCGACTTACCCCATACCACCACATCGTCCAACTTAAAATCGGCACTTTCAGTAAGAATTATGGGTAATTGAACCACCGATTGGTTCACATCAACCTCCATTTTAAGAGGTGTTGCTTCAATTGTTTTTACACGAACAGTATAACGGCCGTAAGGTATATCAGTTAAAACGTATTTTCCATCATCGTCGGATGTAGCATATCGTTTTATCTCATCAATATAAACCACCGCATACGATGCCAAACGGCCATCCTTAAAGGCCAGCGTTCCTACGATTTTGCCCGTTTCTGCTACTACACAAAGCGAAAGGAGAAGAAAGTACAATGTTAGCTTAAATTTCATTATTGGGAGTTTGATAGGTTCTTAATTTCCGTTTGCAAAATTAGATACTATAACAATTGTTATCAATCCCTATATGTGGTTATTTATATCTATTATCATCAAAAAACTAAACATAAAATAAAAATAAAATATTGCAAACAAATAATTAAAAACATTCTAACTACATTATAACTATTAAAAAATCATTATTACAAACAAATTAAAACGAGTTATCACAAGGAACTATCAGCTACCCTATAATTAAAAAAATGCTTCATTTTTTTAATTTAATACCTAATTATAGCTATCACGATTTGTAATGATTCTGATATAAAATACAAAATCAACATAAATGACTCGATAAATATGAACAGCTGACGCGCCAACAGTCAACAATTATCCCGTAAAATGTTAACAACTAAAATGAAGACTACAAATGCTTTATCCAAAAACAATTAATTTTCTGAAAACAAGAAGACAATTATTAGGATTTCACAAACATAAACCTCATTATAAAGTTTTCCAAAATGGAAAACTTTCAGTATCAAGCAAAAAGAAAAGTTCTCCAAAATTTAATGTTAAAACTCTATCAAGCTATTGGGAAACAATCTATCTTTGTACTCAAATCCGGAACTAAAAAGAGGTTTAGTCACGAGGGAACGCCGTGAGAATCGGCGACAGTACCCGCTGCTGTAATTCCCTAAGAATCTGAACAATATGCCACTGCATTATCTTTTTGCGGGAAGGCGTTCAGGGGAGGGATAAGTCAGAAGACCTACCGGGAAAGGCTTGAAAATGAGACACATCAGATATTGTTGATGCGTGATATTTTGTCGCCTTAAAAAATCAACTTAATTATTAATTTTAAAAACTTTCGGGAGTTAAAGTTATGAACTACGCAGAAATTTGCATCATCAAGCGCGATGGTAAAAGAGAAGACTTCTCTATCAGTAAAATTAAAAATGCAATATCAAAAGCATTCAGCGCAACAGGTATCTACGAAGAGCACCAGTTGATAGCCGACATTACAATGAATGTAATCAGTCGTTTCAGCAGTCCTACTATCACCGTTGAGGAAATTCAGGACTTGGTAGAAAAAGAGCTGATGAAAATTCGTCCCGAAGTAGCAAAGAAGTATATCATTTATCGCGAGTGGCGCAACACCGAGCGTGATAAAAAAACACAAATGAAACACGTGATGGACGGCATTGTGGCCATCGACAAAAATGATGTAAACCTAAGCAATGCCAATATGAGCAGCCACACTCCCGCCGGACAAATGATGACTTTCGCTTCGGAAGTTACCAAAGATTATACATATAGATACCTATTGCCCAAGCAGTATGCCGAAGCTCACCAGTTGGGCGATATTCACATACACGATTTGGACTACTACCCCACCAAAACCACAACGTGTATACAGTATGATATGGACGACTTGTTTGAGAGAGGGTTTCGCACAAAAAATGGCAGCATACGCACGCCGCAAAGCATTCAAAGCTACGCTACACTTGCTACCATCATCTTCCAAACCAACCAAAACGAACAGCACGGAGGACAAGCGATTCCTGCTTTCGACTTTTTTATGGCAAGAGGGGTAAGCAAATCGTTTCGCAAACACTTGGCATCATTCATTAGCTTTTATGTTCAGATGCAGCAAAGTGAAGTGGCAGTTGAGGAAAAAGCGATTCGTAAACTTATTGAAGCAAACCTACCTTCTATCAAGCCCACCGAAACGGAAACCGAACAACTGTGCCAAGCATTGACAAGTTTGAATATCGACATTAAAGCCATACAGCTAAACAAAATCACAGACAAGGCCTACAATCAAACTCGCAAAGATACACATCAAGCGATGGAAGGCTTTATACACAACCTGAATACAATGCACTCGCGTGGTGGCAATCAGGTGGTGTTTAGCTCTATCAACTACGGCACAGACACCTCGGCCGAAGGACGAATGGTGATTGAAGAGTTACTAATAGCTACCATTGAAGGACTTGGGGCACGTGGTGAAGTACCCGTTTTCCCAATTCAGATATTTAAAATAAAAGATGATGTATCTTATTCGGATGCCGACTTGCAGAAAGCAATGGCCAACTTTGAGGCTGCCGAAAAAGGAGAAATGAATTTCGATTCTCCCAACTTCGACCTCTTTCTAAAGGCTTGTCGCACCACCGCCAAAGCACTATTCCCAAACTTTATGTTCCTCGACACACCATTCAACCAAAATGACCTTTGGGATGCAACCGACCCAAAACGTTATCGATATGAACTGGCCACAATGGGATGCCGCACACGGGTGTACGAAAATGTAGCAGGTGAAAAGAGTTCACTTGGACGTGGCAATCTTTCGTTCACCACCATCAATATGCCACGCCTCGCCATCGAAGCACGCATCAAAGCAGAAAGTATGATAGAAGACGTGCGCAACATAGATGCTATTGAGCGAAAAGCAAAAGAGATATTCTTGGAGTCGGTGCGCAAAAAATCAAATTTCGTAGGCGAACAGCTTTATAGTCGCTACCAATATCAACGCACCGCCTTAGCGCGCCAGTTTCCTTTTATGATGGGCAACAACGTGTGGAAAGGTGGAGATACCCTAAGTCCGAATAGCGAAGTAGGCGATGTGTTGCGAAGTGGAACATTAGGTATTGGCTTCATTGGCGGACACAATGCAATGGTAGCACTCTATGGCAAAGGACACGGACATAGCGACAAATCATGGGAAACCCTGCACGAAGCTATTTTGGAGATGAACAAAGTAGCCAATGAGTTTAAGGCAAAATATGATTTAAACTTTTCGGTACTTGCCACTCCAGCCGAGGGTCTATCAGGGCGTTTCACACGTATGGATAGACGCAAATATGGCAACATAGCGGGAGTGACGGACAGAGATTATTACGTAAACTCTTTCCACGTAGATGTGAAAGAGCCAATCTCTATTGCAGAAAAGATTAAGAGAGAAGCACCTTTCCACGCCATCACCCGTGGCGGACATATCACTTATGTAGAATTGGATGGAGAGGCGCAAAAAAATATCCGCGCCATAGCCAAAATCGTAAAAGTGATGCACGATGAAAACATCGGTTACGGTTCTATCAACCATCCCGTAGACACTTGTCACGAATGTGGATACAAAGGAGTGATTTACGACAAATGCCCCGTGTGTAGAAGCGAAAACATTTTGCGTATGCGCCGCATTACTGGCTACTTGACTGGTGATTTAGGTTCGTGGAACTCCGCCAAACGAGCAGAGGAAAACGACCGTGTAAAACACGCATAAATCAATGAATTTACTATTCACCTATCCTGAAACAATAGTCGATGGTGAGGGCATCCGGTATTCAATCTACCTTGCCGGATGCACTCATCATTGCCCTGCGTGCCACAACCCCGAAAGCTGGAATCCGAAGGCGGGCACTCCACTAACAGAGGAACGCATCTTAGAAATAATCTACGAAATAAACTCCAATCCATTATTGGATGGAGTCACTTTTTCGGGAGGAGATCCTTTTTATCATCCCGAAGCATTTTTGCTATTTGCCAAACGCATTAAAGAGGCGACGGGAATGAACATTTGGTGCTACACCGGATACACCATTGAAGAGATTGAAACCAACCCTCGCTTATCTCCTATCCTATCCTACATCGATGTGTTGGTAGATGGACGATTCATTCAAGCCCTACACTCACCTTACCTTGAGTTTAGAGGCAGCAGCAACCAGCGTGTTATACGTTTAAAGTAGTTCATACCCACACCATCCATACGAGCCTCTTTTTTGTAGCAAATACTCCATAGTTGCAATGAACAAAACAAGAAAGTCATTGTTTTATACACACTATTTATAAAAATGACTTTAACAACGTTTGCTATAAATAGGTTTTCTTCGATATTAATCAATCATTTTTTAAATTTTTAAAGCGATATGAGAATAGAGAAAATTGTAGGACGTGAAATTCTTGATTCAAGAGGCAATCCAACGGTAGAGGTAGACGTGATTTTGGAATCGGGTATTATGGGGCGCGCATCTGTTCCATCGGGTGCATCAACCGGCGAACACGAAGCTTTGGAACTACGCGACGGCGATAAAAATCGTTATGGAGGCAAAGGTGTGCTCAAGGCTGTGGAAAATGTAAACACAATCATTGCTCCTCATTTAATTGGTGTATCTGCTCTTGAGCAAAGAACCATCGACCGTATGATGTTGGCATTGGATGGCACAAAAACCAAATCCAAACTGGGAGCAAATGCCATATTAGGAGTTTCATTGGCCGTAGCAAAAGCTGCTGCTGCTTACTTGGATATGCCATTGTATCGCTACATCGGTGGCACCAACACTTATGTGATGCCTGTTCCTATGATGAATATCATCAACGGCGGATCGCATAGCGATGCCCCTATCGCTTTTCAGGAATTTATGATTCGCCCTATCGGTGCAACTAAGTTCAGCGAAGGACTACGTATGGGTGCAGAAGTGTTTCACGCATTGAAAACCGTATTGAAAAACAGAGGTCTAAGCACAGCCGTAGGCGATGAAGGAGGTTTTGCCCCTACACTGGATGGCACAGAAGATGCGCTCAATTCGATTCTTGAAGCAATAAAAACTGCAGGCTATGAGCCCGGCAAGGATGTAACCATTGCTATGGATTGTGCTGCTTCTGAATTTTATAAAGATGGCATTTACGATTACTCTAAATTTGAAGGCGAAAAAGGAAAGAAACGCAACGCCTTTGAACAAATTGACTACCTCGAAGAGCTTATCAACAAATATCCCATCGACTCCATCGAAGATGGTATGAGCGAAAACGACTGGGATGGCTGGAAAAAACTAACCGATCGCATCGGTGATCGTTGTCAGTTGGTAGGTGATGATTTATTTGTTACCAACGTAGACTTTTTAGCCAAAGGCATCTCTACCGGATGTGGAAACTCCATTTTAATTAAAGTAAATCAAATTGGTTCGCTTACCGAGACTTTGGATACCATCGAAATGGCTCACCGCCACGGATATACTACCGTTACTTCTCACCGTTCGGGCGAAACAGAAGATGCAACTATTGCCGACATAGCTGTTGCAACCAACAGTGGACAAATCAAAACTGGTTCATTGAGCAGATCGGATCGTATGGCTAAATACAATCAATTACTTCGTATTGAGCAAGAGTTGGGTGATGATGCCGTTTATGGATACAAACGTATTGTGAAAGAATAATTTAAAAATCTATTGTATAAAAAAAGAGTGTATTATTGATAATGCACTCTTTTTTTTATATAACAATTGAATGAAGCAAAGCCCCATATTGATAGCCATATCATTATGACAGAGAATTCATTCGCTCCAAGCATTTCCGCATTAATTCCTCTTTGTCCACATCAGATAAAAAAGCGGCATTCACAGCATTGATTACAGACATTCGAGCCTGTGCTTCAGTCAAAGCTCCTGCTGCGAACAGCGTAGCATATTCATTCTGAAGCGTGGTGTTAGAAACCGTCAAGTTGTCGGTGTTGACCGTCACCAGCACATCCGATGAAAAGAATGAGTCGATGGGATAATCGGCTATGCTTTTTATTTCGTCTACCGCTTTCGTATTTAAGTTGCTTTTGGGGCAAAGTTCCAAATAGATGTTGTTGTCCGACAACACGTCTTTCATTTCATCATTGTTGTAGCTACGAATGCCGTGTCCCATTCTTTTGACACCAAACTCAATGGCACTTTTCATACTCGACATTCCATCTGCTTCGCCAGCGTGAATCGTGTAAGGCACGCCCAATCGCTGCGCATAATCGAATACTTTCTCGAAGGTTCGTGTTTCAAACAAAGCCTCAGATCCTGCCAAGTCGCAAGCCACCACCCCACTGCCCAAATACTCTTTAGTCAGACGCACAGTTTCTAAATTGGCGGCTTCATTGTTGTCAGCACGCATACAGCACAATATCAGATTGGCTTTTATATCACACTCTGCCAAGGCCTTGTTTAGCCCTTCGATAGATGCTACAACCACTTCATTTTGCGTCAACCCCTTTTGTGTATGTTGCTGGGGTGCATATCTTATCTCTGCATACAGTATCCCTTGCTCATTTAGCCTTTTCACCAAGTCGTAAACCGAAAAGCGGATGTTATCGGTGTGTTGCATCACAGCAATAGGCAGGTCAAAACATTTTCTATAATCCTCCAAGTCTTGGCAGTTGTCGGGGCATACCAATTGTTTTTCTATCTCATCCAGCTGGTATGTAGACAAAGATACTCGATCCATTTCCGCCATTCTTACCACCCCCTCAGGAGTTAAAGAGCCATCCAAGTGCAAATGCAAATCTATCAAGGCATACTTAGAAGCCAACAGATTAAAATCTTGATTCAATTCTTTCATAACAGTTCTGATTTATAGATGTGATTATATTATATAGCAAAAAAGGATGTCCCAATGAAGAACATCCTTTTACCATCTATTTCTGAGCCTCTTGTCGGATTCGAACCAACGACCCCGAGATTACAAATCACGTGCTCTGGCCAACTGAGCTAAAGAGGCGGGTGGGTAAGCTTACTATATCGCGCCGCTACAACCAACTACCTTTGCTGCGATCAAGCCCTGGAGGATTCGAAGGGAGCTGGCCGTATAGGACTTACCCGTTTTGCGATTGCAAAGGTAGACATTTTTCTTTAACTTGCAATAGCTGATATATACTTTTTTGACCTTCCATCAATAACGTGTTATTTATCAAGACATTATAATTAATAAAAAAAATCAATCTGACAGAGATTAACAGTTATCACATCAGATATAGACAAAAAACAAGGAAACATCTCACACGCACTTCTAAAAAGTTTATTACTTTTGTAGAGACACGTATTTATTTTGATACCTCTATTCATTATCTCTTTATGAACGAACTAACACTCTCGCCCGAAAGAGCCATTCTTTACGAACAACTTATCACTCTGCGAAAAGAGTACGCTGCTGTTTATACTCAGCACGATTCGATGATTTCGCAAGAGCGTGATACAATCTATATCGTTTACCTCAACACCATCGGAAAAGATTTATACGAGAACTATTGCTTATCGGTAGAAATAGGTAGCTTGAAACTAATGGTAGAGGCAGCCCAAGCGGCACTCAATCGCAACGAAGTGCCTAATATGATAGAGATAGAACTCATCGTGAAACAGCAAATGGACAAATACTACAAACAGATGCAACAACAGGCCGACGAATTGGAGCAAGCTCAAAAAGCCACATTTGTAGATGAAGATAAAACCAAAGAGCTGAAAGACACATATCGTTTGCTGGTGAAACGTTTACACCCCGATTTGCATCCCAACCAACCCGATTATCTAAACGATCTTTTTTTGCAGATTCAAACCGCTTATCACACCCAAAACTTAGAAGTGCTACAAAGCGTATTGTTGCGCCTCAATATGGAACAGATGGACAAAGGAGACGAGCTATTCACCACCGACACCATCACCACCCATATCGAAAGCTTAAAATCACAGATCGAGAAATTAAAGAAAAAAATCATTGATCTGGAAAAGAGTTTCCCATTTTGTTATCGCAATCTATTGACAGACGAAGAGTGGGTAAAGATGGAATTGAATCGCTTAAAAGAGGAGCGAATACACCTTGAGAAAGAGAAACATATATACACAGAACGATTAAATCTATTGAAGGAATTATGAATCAGATTGTTCCCCTATCATCTGGGCTGCTGGAATTAATCAGCAAAAGCGCAGGTAGCGGACTGATGCCATTCAGTCGTGAAATATTCTTGCTCGACATCGTGGTGGCAGGCACCAGTCATTGCACACAAATAGAAGATGTGATTCCCCAGCTTTTACCCGAAACGGTGTTGATAATGCTCCGCGACCCCAAAAACGAGTACGATGAATATGCCATTGCCATCTACTTCGACAAACAGCGTATCGGATGGGTGCCTCAAGAACTAAACTTAGTTATCTCACGGCTAATGGATGCTGGAAAAGCTTTTTTTTGCAGAGTTCAGTCGGCCAGCAAAAAAGGGAAGTGGCTAAGAATAAAAGCTAAAATCTATATGGTAGAATAGCTTCACCCTATCCTCTCCAAAGCCGCTCCTTTGTGAGCCGCTATGTGGTCGCTCTTATCACTCTTTATTTCATATTGCGGATCTTGTTCGGTGGCGTGATGCGTATACCCCTTGTAGTCGAAATCGGATGTATGAATCCGAATAATCACCCCCGTCACATAGCCCGCTTCCGAGTTCCAGCGCACCCGGTCGCCTATTTCAAATTGAGTTTTCATCTTTGGTCAGTTTTAGTATATACTTATCAATATAGAGTTGTTTCTCCTTCGATTTATATTGCTGAATAAAGCGTGGATGCTCCAGCACGGTGAGTTTGCCAAACAGAGCGGCACGTTTATTCAGTTTTTCGATAAAGTTTGCATTTTTCTTCCCCAACACAAACACCTCCGATGTATCCACACCTATATCGATGTGCCGTTTTATCGATTCAATCATAAAATCCTCGGTCATCGCATAGAGTTTAGGGTCGTCATAATAGTTGGCATTAAGCCATTTGCCATCTTTCCCTTGGCGAACAATAGCGAGCGGAAAAGGCGAGTTGATATAAAAATCACCGTAAAATCGCTCCGCACCCCCATAAGCCTCTATCACATCATACATAAACACCGACGACACCTCGTGCGTGTTTGCCGACTTCATCTCGATGCCACATACACTTTGTAGCCTTTTGGTATCGGTAAAGGGCACACCCGTCACCCCTGCACCGTGCCTGCTGGGGTTGATGCCCACAATAAAGCGACGCACTTTTTCGTCGTTGTAATACTTCCGATAGAACTGCGCCATCACCTCCATCGTTTCAGGATTGTTCAGATAGGGATTGAGTACCTTAAACTCTTCGGGAAGTTTTCCTTCATAGTTCAAGTTGCTGTTGAACGAAATGATTTTATCAGAAACCGATTGAGACATCTTTAACTGCTGTTTAAACAATTGCTTTGATTCATCTAAACATTTTCCCCACGCATTAGTTCATTAATCTTCTATTATGACAATCGTTGCATATTGAAAATACAGTTCTATTGATACTGAAAAGAATTTCTATCTAGGCTATTATTTCATAACCTCATTTTTGAATAATAGCCCATTTTCGAAACGGTCATTTCATCTAAGTTTTTCACTGTTTTTTCACTTATTCCATTCAATCTAAGGATTCTACATCAATTTCATTATCCTTTTCAACTTTTTCTACAACTAGTGATAAAAAAACATCTAAAAATGCAGAATTCCTAAAGAAACACTCTGGGTTGTC
>CAMTPA010000040.1 GCA_947074275.1 uncultured Bacteroides sp. | reverse complement strand
TTAGATCAACTTTTCGTTTCCTCGTTAAGTATCCATCTAACACCCAAGCGTGACCGCCCTCATAGTGAGTATGTCTTTTCCCAAGAAACCAATGCTTATGTGTATAGTAAGTAGCAAATCCACTGATATATACTGGAGAACCCGTAGATAATGAATTTATAATTTTATTAAAATCATAATTCTGTAGTGAGCCTGTTTTTTTATATCCCATTTTTGAAAAACAATTAGGGACATCGGAACTACACGCACCACTACCTTTTTTCGGATCTGATCCCCATTGCATTTTCACATTATCCCCAATAGTTCGAAACATCCTTGCAATTTCATTTTTAACCGTGGTTGACGCAGGATAATAATAGGCTATAAATTTGTTGATCTCAGTCCAATTATACGACGTAGGGTATTGATGATGTGACATAATTTGAGCGATTGCTGTTGCAACACAACCTGCGTAGGCTCTTTTTCCATTAATTAATGGTGCATTGTCATTGAATGGAGAAGTTTGTCCCCAATTTACTTTTACAAGAGGTGCAAATGTACTATAATTTTCCCAACTGCCGACTCGTGTGGTGTAACCTACTGCACGAGTAGCAACGTTACCCTCGTTCATTTTTGCCAACGCCTCTTCCAATAATTTAACTTCAGCATCTTCGGCTGACAAAATTTGCTGCTCATACATATCTTCAGCATTAGCAAAGAATATATCCAAACCGGGATTTGTCTCATCGCTTTCAAGATCAATGTTACCATCTGATGACATAGCTAATATTGTTTCTGTACGTCTATCGGCAGAAATTAATGCATACCCCATATCATTAGCAAAATTGACAATATAGGCTAACGTATCCGAATCAGAACTTTCCCCTGACCTTGTTTGAACTTTATTGCCTGTTGCTACGACAATATTACGAATGCTTCTTGAGGTTGAACGTGTTGTTGACGAGTTCTAGTCAAGAAAGGCAATTAATGCTTCAGCCTCTGACAGAGCTTCTGTTGGAGTGATAGTTTGACCCATTAGGTGATTAGCAACAACAATTGCTTCCTCTTTTGTTAACTTGTTTTCATTTAAAGAATCAGAAGAAACGTCCCCAATATCCTTGCTACATGAAAATATAATTAAGCAAGTAACTAGTAATAAATACGTTTTTTTCATAAAAGTTTTGTATTAGTTATTTATGCAAATGTATACAAAATAGGGTAAATTAAAACTGTTTTTTAAAATTTTAACCTATGTACTAATCCCTTGATTAGAGGTGTTCTGCGTGATTTATAATTATTTGATTCCGTAATCTGAATTAAGCACATAGCGGATAATAGGGGGAATCTCTTTTTTGTCGTAGTCCATTACTTTTTATGAGCTTTAGAGTTGAACGGTTTTGCAACGGTCTCATTACTATAAATTTAGTACTTCAGCACTTTGGCGGCCGTGTTTTTAAACACGGGCATCGCTGCGCCGATAGGTGCGCCCACATAGGTGGGGTCGCAGATGATGTATTTCTGATTGCCTACCATCACAAAGTCGCCAGCGATGTTTTCGTTGAATTTCACGGCGGTAGCTATGTGTTCGGGGTAGTCTAATAGCACCACGTCCAACCCAAGTAGCTTTTTTACTAAAAATGAGTAGAGAATGGCGCGGTCTTCACAGTCGGAATAGGGGTAGTAGAAAAGTTCCTCTACAAAAAATGGTTTCTCGTAGCCAAACTGTTCGGGGTCTGTTTTGTAGTCGAACCCAGTCTGCACGAAGTTTATCAGTAGGTTGGCGGCATCTTTTTCTGATTTGCCTTGCACAAGAGGAGCCAGCGAGCTAAGTATGGTGGCCTCTACATCGGGATGCACGGGGGCATTGAGGTAGACGCTGAAATCGCACTGCGGATAGCTTTTGTAGAAGTTCATCAGCTCTTTGGGCACGCTTGCCGTCACCCGTGCCGAGCTGCCTTTGGCTTGGTGGGTAGAGGTGGCGTTGTCGCCATAAAATGTGGGTTGTGTGTTGATGTGCATTCCCATCACTTTTTGGGCGTTGGCATACTCTTTTTGAGGCATATAAAACTGGCACGGTTGGTTTTCGTTCACCATATAATATTGCTTTCCATTGTTGTTGAGGAAAGGCAATCCGTAGAGCTTCGTGTCGGGGTTGATAAAAAGCAGCAATTTGCTGTTGTCGCCCTTGCGTGCCACTTTTGTTTGGTAGCCAGCTTGGTTCAGCAAAAAGAATTGTAGCATTGCGCTTTCGTTGGCATTGCTGCAAAGTTTGTTCGACACCTCTTTTATCAGTGTGTAATATCCCCAGTCGTTTAGCTTCAGCTCTTTTCGTATCTGCTGGCATTGGTTGAGAAGGGTGTTGTAATTGGAGCCACACAGTGCTTCGTAGGTGTTGGCCACATCATTTTCGGTCAGCCCTTTTAGTTGCACCGATTTATCTAAGCGGGGCAAATAGAAAGTGGTGCCTCCAAAGGCAAGCTTAAATTTGTTTTCACCATCGGTGGTGAGTGGCGAGCTGGGGCGTGGTGCAGGGGTAGGTTTTGAAACGGGTTGCGGCACAACAACGGGCCGTGTCTCTTCAACAGGTTTCACACGCTCCACGGTTTTCGTCTCTTCGGTTGGCGCAGGGGTAGGCTTGGGCGATTCTGTTGCCTCAGGCTTTGGCTCTGCTTTTGGCGCAGGGGTGGGGGTAGGTTGCGGAGTAGGCTTTGTAACTGGTCTTTCCACAGGTTTGGTCTCTTTGGCAATGGGACGTGTAGGCACCTCACGTTCCACCACGGTAATCACCGTGGGGCTTTTCTTCTTTTTCACAATCACCGGTTGCTCCTCAAAAGTGATGTTGTCCACATCGTTCACTTGCGTCACGGCCCTTTGCGAGCCGTCGGCGGTAGATTGGTCGAATATATCCTCAATCTTGAACTCCGTAGGATGGATGCCCACGGGGTTTTCTTTCTCATCGTATACGATAGGCTCGATGGGTTCGGGCTTGGGGCGTAGTGGAATTGGTTTTTCTGCGTTTTCCTCTTTCCACGGGTCGCGCAAAAACTCGATGAACTCTTGATTCTCTTTGCTAATAAACTCGTCGAACTCATTCAGCTCTTGCTGCATAAAGTCGTCAAATCCATCGTTCACCTGTGCCGATGCCCATACAAAGGAGCAAAGCCCCAAAACCAGCAAGCCTATCCTTTTCATACTCTGTTGTTTCTATTAATACTCTTCTACCGGTTCGCCGATAAACTCTTCTACCTGCTCGCTGAGTGTGCCCAATGCAGCCTGCTTCTTGGCTTCTTTGGCAGCTTCGGCTCGCGCTTTCTTGGCCTGCTCTTCGTCGATAGACATATATACGTAAAACTCACTCTTGCCATTTACCGGGCGTGTGAGCACGAAATGCTGTTTTACCAATCCGGCTATCTTGGTGTTTACTCCCATCTCGTAGGCCGAACCGAATTTATCAATCTCCTCTTCGTCAGTAGACGAAGCATCGGATGACGTGACCGATTTCATCTTGCCTACCACCTGTGCTTTGGCTCGTCCGGCATAGCTGGTGATGCCGTTCATTATGGCATTTTCTCTCCCTATCTTGGGGTTGCTTCCCACGGCTATCCCCACAATCTCGATGTGGTTTTCGGGGTCTTCATCGAGGTATTTGGCAAACTGTATCATGTTGTACTCCAAGGTTTGCACGCTTCCCATCGTTTTCCATCCCTCTTTTTTCAGCTCTTTGGCACGCTTCTTAGTGTCTTTGACACGTGCTTTCGATTGTGCCGAGGCGGTGGCTACACCTCCTATCAGCAAGGTGCATATCAATGTCAGGTAAATGAATGTCTTCTTCATAATCTTGTTATTTTATAGTTTATAAATTCTATTCTGTTATTGCCAGTTGGTGGCATAGGGTAGTTTGATGGTTTTACGCTCTATCGCTCCCGTGGTGGGGTTCACAAACGTGATGCTTCCGTCTACAAACGAGAAAGCAGAGCTTTTCACCTCTTTGGCGGTAAATTCCCCTTCGGCGGTAGCGTTTATCTGCACCACGCCTTTGGTTTTGTATATGGCATTGATGTCGTCAAACACGATGGGGGTGGATAATTCGGGCACGTAAAACTCCAATGCTTTCAATCCGAATGGTGTTCCGCCTCGGTTGTTCACCGTCATTCGTATGTTGATGTTGTATATGGTGCGTCCTGCCACCGAGTCGGCCGTAAGGATGATTTTTCCTTGTGGCACTACCGAGAAGGTTTCGGCTGCGCTTACCTCGTTGAGGTAGGCCTTTTGTTGCAAACGCTTGTTCTCTAATCTGAAGTCGATGTTCAGGAAGTTTTCTTCGGTGGGTAGGCAGTCTTCGGTGAGGTATGAAACGATGTATGCTCCATCCGACGGTTGCACCCCGATTTGCGAAGCACAATTAGAGGTCACTTTGGGCGACACCGCCACTCGGATGGGGTAGCCGTTGAGCAACACTTGGCAAAGATATTGCCCCTTGTCGGTGAAGTTTCCCGTGAGCGACAAAGCACTGTATAGCTGGTTGTATTGTTCTATCAGTCCCTTCACTTGGCTCAGACGCACTTCATCAAAAAAATACTCCGATAGGGTGTTTAGCTCGGTGATTGATTGCTTTATCTCATCATACGACTGGATGTTGTTCAATCGTTTTTTCAATGCGTTGAGTTCGGACACCTTGCTTGCATCGAGCTGTTCAAACTCGCGGATTAGTTTCCGCTGCTCTGCTTTGGAGTAGGGATACTTCACCCAGTAGTTGTAGCTCACCGCTTTGGTGTTTTTGTTTTGCACCTTCTCCCAGTAAATCTCTTCGACATTTGAGAGTGATATGCCTTTCAAGAAAGGTAGGTTGGCAGAGTTGAGCTTGGAGTGATGCACAAAGGCATCGCTGGACTCAATGCTTCCGTTCGTGTTCACCTCCGACATTGTGTTTTGCTGGCTCACCGATATGTTGGTGGCTACCGAGCGAATAATCTGTTCGGTAATCTCCGTGAGCACTTTGTTTTGCGCGCTGGCAAGCGAAGATGATGTGACCCCTACCACGAGGTAGTCATCGGCCGCTTGTGTTATCCAGCTGGGTGTTTTCTTTGCGCTCTTCTCTATCACCTTATCTTGTGCAAGCACTCCTAAGGCAAAAGCCAAGCAGCATACGCATACTATGTATTTCATAAGCTTGTTTCTTTTTGAGGTTTAGTTACCACTCTATTGGTAGGTTGCGAATGTAGACACGTGCGCTTCCTACTTTTATTTCTAAGTACGAGAAGTAAGGAAATTCATCGAATACCTTCGTGATGTAATACTCCTTGCGCACCTTTACTCGTGGGGGGAGTTTCATGCTGCCATTTCCTTCTGTATCTTTGCACGTCACGCCGTTGTTGGTAATGGCAGAGAGGATTTCGGTGTATAACGAGCTATTGAAGCTGGTGTCTAAGTTCTCAATCTCGGCCAAGATGGTGATGCGTTGCTGGGTTTTGTTTCCCACGCACCTAATCACCTTGAAGTTGAGGTCGTTTACCGATATTGTAATCTCGTAGTCGGGGGTTTGTTCGGCTTGTGGCACTTCTACTATCTTTTCTACCACCACAGGCACTTCCACTATTTTTTCTACCACTACGGGCACTTCTACTACTCGCTCTACTTCCACGGGGCGTTCTATCACTTTTTGCACAATCACGGTGTCGGCTTCGGGGATGTATTGGATGATTTCCTTCAGCAACGGTGCCGCTGCCTCGTAGCACGGTGTCGATTCTGATACGGCCGACAAATAGCTTACCGCTTCTTGGTACTTGCGCATATCATATAGCCCTTGTGCTTTTTGCAAGATAGCCGTGCAGTTTTCGGCGTAATACTCCTCTATTTTTTGTCGGGTGATGCGGATGAAGCGAGTGAACGCGGGGTTGGTCACAGCGATGCTTTTAATCATCTCTTTGAGTGCTGCTTTCTCATTGCCTTGAGCGGCTCCTTTCACGTCGATGGTGGTGCTGTGATAAAGCGTGCCATCCACCTTGTTGCGTGCCAGCAAGGTCAGTTCGCCTTTGATAAGGGTAAAGTCTTGCATCAACCCTTCGGAGGCCATTGGTTCTCCCACTTCCAATGCGGGTTCTATCACAAACACGTTGTATTGGCTCGATGCCGAAGCGTTGTTTCGTGCCAGTATGTTCTTTACTTTCAAGTCGAGTGCCTCCAATATATCTTGTGGCACATCGCTGGTGTTAGTGGCGTTTGCTACCGAAAACTGAATGTCGGTTTGTGCGTGTAGCGCACAGCTACACACAAGCAAGGATAGGCATAATAGTGCTGTTTTCATAACGATTCTAACTTTCGGTGGGTACAATTAATAAACGCATATATTGGCCTTCGTTCGATTGAAGGTCTACCTTGCATCCTTTGCTCCTAATCCAGCCGTTGATGCTTTTGGTCAGATTATTGCGCATTCTGATGATTCTATATGGTCTGCCATTGTCGTCGTATATCGGCACATTCACATCCATTTCAATCAGGTTTTTGCTGCTGTTGGTCACACCACCTTGATTGTTCATGCCATTGTCTACTGCCCATTCGTCTATTTCCGCTTCCAAGTTGTTGCCATTTTCGCCTACTTCGGTGTAGGCATCAATGCCGCAGTCGGGTTTGAACTCTATTTTCACCTTCATCGCACGTCCTTCGCGCACCATTTTCCCAAAGCCCTCTTCTACTTGGTAGATGAAATTGTTGGCAAGGTCGTCCAATGCTCTTTCGGCAAGGGCACGGCTGTCGTTGGTCTTAAACTTTCCGCTGGTGGCATTGGCATTCACGATGGAGTTGGATAGTCGTGCCTCTTGCACATCTACCATTAGCAGCACTTCCGATAGTCCAGCGTCGTCGGTAATCACACGTGGAGTGACGCGAACCGCTATGTCGGCGTTTGACGCTTCTATCATCTGCTTCATCACATCCGTTTCGGCTCCTATTATTTCCGACTGCAACTGGTCTGTTTTCAAGTTGGATAGCGAGCTGGCGAAGTCGATAAGGGTAAACCCTCTGTCGGTGAACAAGGCTTTGATGTAGGAGATGCACTGCTCCATCATCGGGTCCGATTCGAGTTCTTTTCTTACCTCTTCGGGTTGCATCCCCGATTTTAAGTGAGGCAATACCATCACGCTGGGTTGTTTGGCTTGCTGTGCGTGACCCAACAGCGTGGTGACCGTCAGCAGCAGAAGCATTGCTATATTGGTAGGATATTTCATATTTCCGTTCTCTTTATAATATGTACTTAAAAACCAAATTTCTTGTAGCCGTTTGTGCGTAGATACTTGTCCAATTCGGCTCCATTCACCACAATGTCGAATGGTTTTTTCTTCACCTTGAGGCCTTTTTCTTTCACTAATCCGCCTGCCGAGGTCACCTCACCCAAGTAATCTTTGTACTGTTTGCTATCGAAAAAATCGTCCAAAGCATCCGTTTCCTGACGGAGCAATGCCGGGAAGTCTTTTCCTGCTCCCGTGTAGAGCACCATTCTAATTACTCTCACTTCGGCATCTTCGCGGGCTGCCGCATCGTTTTTGCCATAGCCGATGGCTCTCACTTTGAACACTTTGTCATTTTTGTTCATTACCTCCATCACCTTCACCGCTCCTCCATACGCCACGGGTTTCACCTTTTGCGCATATCCTGCAACGGCCATTGCCACAAACACGATAGTCAAACAAACTCTTTTCATCATACTCTATCTATTTTTATTTCATAATCATTTTACACTTCAGCAGGTCGCCGTTGGCGTTGGCTTCGATAATCTCTTTCTTGCCGCTGTTGAGCGAGCAGATGGCGGTGTTGTGCAGCACATCGTCTACTTTGAGTGTGCCTATCACGGTGATGGTCTCGTAGTTTTTTCCGCCCATCGTGTTGTACTCCACCTTTTCTACCTGAAACACATCCCCCTTCTTCACGTCGTTTTGTGCGCCGCAGCTTATCTCCGCATCGTTCTTGTCGGTCAGCCGCAGCACCTTGGCATATACGGGGAAGTTGCCTTTGAAGTATTTCACAAAATCGCCCGACATAGTGAGCAGAGCTTTGTCCACCGCATCTTCACGGCTTTTCATCACAGCTATTTTCTTGATGTCGCTCACAAATTGTCTTGAGTCCACTATCGGTTCGTTTTCGGCTTTGCGGTCGCGCACCATTGTGGTGATGTATAGGATGCACGAATAACCATAATTGCCCTTCTTGTCGAATTGGCAACTGGTGACGATGCCCCCTAACTTCCAGTCGGCGGCCAATGTTTTTTGCGCCATATTCTTCCGAATCTTTTTCAGTTCGTCGTTGCTCAGGTTCATCGCCAGCGTTTCGCTCAGCTCCTTGTCTATTTGGTATGCACGTTCCATATCGGTCACTTCAAATCGGTTGGCAGCACTGGCGGCGGCAGTTACGGCATCTTGCACCTTTTGTTCGATGCGCTCCATCAGTTCGCCTGCACGGTTTTGAGGCTGTCCCATCTGCCGTTCGCGCGCTTGCACCAAAGTTTTGTCGGTGATGTAGAATGTGTCGATGCGCAGAGCCATGGAATAATCGTTGCGCATAGCCTCCAAGTATTTGGCGCGAAGTTCGTCCGACGTGTCGTCATTCTGTGCCTTTCCGGTGAATGCGCTAAGTGCGATGAGTAGAGATAATAAGAACTTTTTCATTTTGCTTTGGGTGAAATGTATTTATATAATAATAGATGTGTGCAGGTGTCGCAAACAACACATTCATCTGTTTTTTTACGACACCCTGATAAGTTTAGTTGCTTTTAATGCTGTTCGCAAGTCGGCTGAGGTCAATCCAACGAGGCTTGGTCGTCTGCTGGAATCTCTCCTACCTCTATGTTTTCCACTTCGTTGTTTCGCTTAAAGTTGAGTGCGTCTTTGTTCTCTTGTATTCTTCCCTGTATGATAGGAATCATATTGACCGACATTTTCACCGATTTGCCTATTTTCTTCACCTGTGTCACCACGGGTATAGCTGCAAATGGGTTGTCGATGGCCGAAAGTATGGCACTCACGCCACCCAATGATAATGTGGCAGCTGTGGCCGCAGCCGAAGTGAGTTGCAATGTGGCGGTGGTGTAGGTTTCCAGTGCATCCGACTTTTTGATGGGTTCGCGGGTCTCCTTGTGTACAATTCCGTCTACCACCTGTATGGTGTCGCCCGTGATGTCGTCAATCTCTTCGTGGGTAATGATTTCGATGAAGCCGATTTGTTGCTCCACATCTACCAATATAGCAAAAAGCTCGTTGGTGCTTTTAAAGAAATCGTCTACATCTTTGTAGCCCGTGTTGGTAGGGATGGGTTCGTAATTAGATATAAACTCGTAGTATTCCACTTCCAAGTTCTCTCTCTTCTCTTTTTTAGCTTGTTTTTTTTGGTGGGCGCGGTCGGCTTTAATGCTGTCTTTGGCAGCTTTTTCTCGCTCTTTCTCTTGTCTTGCCAGCTCTTTGGCCGATAGTTTCACAGCCTTGCTGTCTTGTTCAATCACCTCTTGAGCATACGTGGTGAGTGTGCTCAAGCAGAATACGCTTACTAAAATAAATAATAATCTTTTCATAATGTATAAATATTAGATACAAATAAACTCAATGTCCAAACACCTCCGGTGGCACTGTGTGCAGCCCATTGAAATGTTAATTCACAAAATTTATTCTGCCGATAAAAAAATAAAAAACACAATTACAGTTATATTTGCAAATGTAAACTAAATATAAGCTAATTATATACACTATATTTGCTTATATTAATAAAATAAAAGATAGTATCCGTAAAAAAAGTAATTGTTGGAGGTATTATGAAAAAGGACGTGGGACAAAAGCTTCAGAATTTGAGGCACGAAAATAAAATTACCCAAGAACAGATGGGAGAAAAGTTGAACCTCTCTACCAGTGCCTATTGCAAGATAGAGTATGGAGAAACCGATATAACGCTCACTCGGCTGAACGAGATAGCTCAGATATTCAATATATCGGCGGTAGAGTTGTTGATAAAGCTTACTTGTGATGCAGGAGGAGGCTTTGGCGGTGCGGAGTATCACATTGCCGACCACGCTGCCGACGATCTGTTGGTGAGCGTGAAGGCAAACAGCCGCTTGATAGAGATGCTGTTTAAGCGCATCAGCGAGTTGGAGGCGGTGGTGAAAGAGCACTCCGCTCACTAAGAAAATGGGGGTGTTGCTGGCAAGGCCTCTCCCGCTCGGTAGGTAGCCCTTTCCAGCTCGGTAGATAGGGCTTGCCAGGTAGGTGGATATAGCTGCCTACTTTTTTACCGCTGCACGCACCACAAACCACACGTGGTGGGCAAAGGTGCTGATGTGTCCGTAGTGACGGGCCATAATGCGGTAACGCTCTCGGAGTGAGGCTTGTTGGTTTTGGGTGGTTACTCCCTCTTCGAGGTAGTCGATAAGGGTGAGGTGGGTGTTGTGCAAGGTATGGGCACGCTTCATCATACGAATGCACCAGTCGAAATCGGACGAGAAGCGGTAGCGCAAATCGTAGGGGAGGGCAAGTGTACGCTTCACGAAAAACGCCTGATGACACACCAACATCCCCTGCTTGAAGCTGCGCCAATGCAGCTTGTCGGGTGGTGATAGGCGGCGCATCCGCACAAAATGACGCTTGGCATCGACCAATGCGGTGTCGCCATACATAATATCGGGAAGCTCTTTGCTGCGAATGCTCTGCACCGCTTTTTGTAGCGTGCTGTCGGCGTGGAAACTGTCACCGGCATTCAGAAACACGAGATAATCGCCCGTGGCAAGAGCGATGCCTTTGTTCATTGCGTCGTATAGCCCCTTGTCGGGTTCGCTCACCACTTGGGCGATGCGGTCGCGATATTGCTCCACAATCTGCATTGTGCCATCGGTAGATGCCCCGTCCACCACGATGTGTTCGATGCGGTGATACGTTTGCGACACCACGCTTAGAATGGTTTCTTCGAGAGTGTGGGCGGCGTTGTAGGTGATGGTAATCACCGAAAACTTGGGTGTAGGCTTGCTATGCATCTCGTCCTGTCACTTGATTGTATATTTCGATATATCTTTTGGCTATGTGGCTTTCGGAATAGTGGGTGGCTACCTTGCGCGAGGCCTCTTCCGATAGCGATTGGAGTTCGGACTCTTGCAGTGTCCAGTATAGCCCGTTGGCAAAATCGGTGGAGGAGCGATATTGTGCCACGTAGCCGTTGTGCAGGTGGTCTATCATTTCGGGGATGCCTCCTATTTGAAATCCCACGCACGGAGTGCCACAGGCCATAGCTTCCATCACCGTGTTGGGCAGGTTGTCTTCGAGCGAGGGGAGGGCCAGCACATCGACGGCGTTGTAGATGTTCACCAAGTCGTGCTCGTTTTTCACGTAGTCCAGCGAATAGACGTGAAAGGGAACCAAGCCCGTGAGTATGTCCGACTGCTTGCCAAACACCACGATGCCCAGTTCGTTGCGCAGTTCGGGATGTTGCTCGGCCAGTATGTTGCACGCTCCCACCAAGTAGTCTATCCCCTTTCGTTTGTCGGTGATGTTGAACGAGCCAAACAAGATAAACTTTCCGTTGATGGGCAGTTTGGTCGCAAGGCGTGCTTCGGTCTTGCTCCGTGGGCGATAGAGGTTGGTGTTGATGGGGTTGGGGATGTTGGTCACGGTGTGTTCGGCGAGCAATGCGCTTTGCTTGGCTTTTTCGGCCAGCCATTTGCTGCACGTCACAAAGGTGATGGGCGACAGGGTATAAAGACGTTTTTTGCGGCGAAACACCTGATACGAAAGGTCGCGTTTGCTGCCGTTGTTATACAAGTAAGGGCAGTTGTGACACTCGGTTTCGTATCGGTTGCAATCTTTGGCATAGTGGCAAATGCCCGTACAGGGCCACATATCGTGCATTGTCCACACCACGGGTTTGCCCGATTGGAATATCTTTTTGAGGTCTTTGAGCGAAAGGAATCCTTGGTTTATCCAGTGCAGGTGAATCACGTCGGCTTGGACGAATTCGGGCAGCGAGGTGATGTCTGTGCCCACGTTGGCAATGTCTACCGCAAAAAGATTGTTGCGGCGAAATCGGTTGGCTTTCCAAATGACGATGCGTTCCCACACAAATCGCAAGAAAGTGCGCCAATTGTGCCCTATGCTCACCACGCTTATTTGGTCGGTCTGTTTGTCTCGTACCAACATCTTCACTTTCACGCCATTGTTTCTCAAGGCTTCGGTCAGGCGGCTTGCAGCAACAGCCGCTCCTCCAGTCCGTTCGGACGTATTAATAATCAGTACTCTCATAAGGCTCTACTTTTGCGCAAAAATAGGAGTTTTTTATTAGATAATGATTCGGTATTGCGAATTATTTATACTTTTGCAAGCAGCTATGATAAGTATGAAGTGTGCGCCTTTTGGTAGGAGCACCAATAGACGTAAAATAAAAACATACAGAATGAAAAAAGCAGTATTTTTAGGAATGGGCTACATCGGATTGCCCACGGCGGCAGTGGCTGCAAACGCAGGATATGAAGTAGTAGGAGTAGACGTAAACCAAGCTGTGGTAGACACCATAAATCAAGGAAAGATACACATTGTAGAACCCGCCTTGGCTGAGATGGTGCAAGAAGTGGTGGCGAAAGGCACACTCCGTGCCGTGACAAAACCCGAAGAAGCCGATGCTTTTTTCGTGGTAGTGCCCACGCCATTCAAGCAAAACCACCGAGCCGATATTTCTTACGTGGAATCTGCCACCCGCTCCATTATTCCTTTCCTCAAAGAGGGCGATTTGTTTGTGATAGAATCTACCTCGCCCGTGCTCACCACCGAAAAGATGGCAAACCTGATATTCAAGCATCGCCCCGAATTGGAACACAAGCTACACATAGCCTACTGCCCCGAACGTGTGCTGCCTGGCAACACCCTCTACGAACTGGTACACAACGACCGTGTGATTGGCGGTATCGATGCCGACTCAACCGACAAGGCGGCCGAGTTTTACTCAGCTTTCGTAAAAGGCAAACTACATCGCACCAATGCTCGCACTGCCGAGATGTGCAAACTCACCGAAAACTCCTCGCGCGATTCGCAAATAGCCTTCGCCAACGAGCTGTCGATGATTTGTGACAAGGCAAATATCAACGTGTGGGAACTCATTGCACTTGCCAACAAACACCCTCGTGTCAATATCCTCGACCCCGGCTGTGGAGTAGGGGGGCATTGCATCGCCGTAGACCCGTGGTTCATCGTGTCCGACTATCCCGAACAAGCGCAGCTCATCAAGCGTGCGCGCGAAACCAACGACTACAAAGCCGACTGGTGTGCCAACCGGGCGCTGAATGCTTGCGACGAGTTTGTGCGCCAATACGACCGCGAACCCGTGGTGGCGTGTATGGGATTGGCCTTCAAACCCAACATAGACGATTTGCGCGAATCGCCTGCCAAGTACATTGCCTCGCGCATCATCTCCGAGTCGCGCGCTGAGGTGCTGATTGTAGAACCAAACATCACCAAGCACGCAAGCTTCAACCTCACCCCCTACAAGGAGGCATACGAACGCGCGGATATTGTGGTGTGGTTGGTGCGTCACACCCCTTTCCTGAGCATCGTAAAAGACCCATCACGCATTGAACTTGACTTCTGTGGTGTGAGACGATAAAAAAGCGAAAAGATGAAAAAGAAAATATTACTGGTGTTCGGCACACGCCCCGAAGCCATAAAGATGGCACCCCTTGTGAAGGTGCTGCAACAAGACACCCTGCACTTTGAAACCCGTGTGTGCGTCACTGCACAACACCGACAAATGCTCGACCAAGTGCTCGAAGTATTTGAGATAGAACCCGAATACGACCTCAACATCATGTCGCCAGGGCAAGACCTCTACGATATAACCTCACGGGTGCTTTTGGGGATGCGCGATGTGCTGCGTGAGTTTGCGCCCGATGTGGTGCTGGTACACGGCGACACCACTACCTCTATGGCTGCCGCTCTTGCCGCTTTCTACCAGCAAATAGCGGTGGGGCACGTAGAAGCAGGGCTGCGCACCTACAACTTAGCCTCGCCGTGGCCCGAAGAGATGAACAGGCAAGTGACCGACCGCATCTGCCGTTACTACTTTGCTCCTACCACCCAGTCGCAACAAAACCTGCTGAATGAGAACATTGAGGCATCGCACATCTACGTCACCGGAAACACGGTGATTGACGCACTGCTGCTGGCGGTAGAAATGATAAACACCAACCCCGCAAAACAACAAGAGCTTCGACAAGATTTGCAAACCAAGGGATACACCCTTTCGGGTCGCCGCTACGTGCTGGTGACGGGGCATCGCCGCGAGAATTTCGGCGATGGATTCTTGCACATCTGCCAAGCCATTAGCGAGCTTGCGCGGCAGCATCCCGATGTGGACATAGTCTATCCCGTACACCTCAATCCCAACGTGCAGAAACCCGTCTACGAGCTATTGTCGGGTCTTGGCAACGTCTACCTGATTGCTCCACTCGATTATCTGCCTTTTGTCTACGCCATGCAACATTGCCATTTGCTGCTCACCGATAGTGGTGGGGTGCAAGAAGAGGCCCCATCGCTGGGCAAACCCGTGCTGGTGATGCGCGACACCACCGAACGCCCCGAAGCTGTGGAGGCAGGCACGGTGAAGATTGTGGGGACAAACAGCTCCACCATCGTAGAGAATGTGAATCGCTTGCTTGATGATGAGACCCTTTATCGTCGGATGTCCGAAACGCACAACCCCTATGGCGACGGCGAAGCTTGCCAACGAATAAAAGAGGCACTGCTTGGATGATATACAAACAAAAAAGCTCCCCCATCATTGCGATGGGGGAGCTTTTTTTGTTTGTATATGGTTTCAATTCAATCCATCTTTCGACTTCTCAATCCGTATGCGAGCATCTACCGCTATCACCTCTTTGGGGGTGGCAAGCAGTGGGTTGATGTCCATCTCCTTGATTTCGGTGGCGAAGCGCAGCAGCGTAGAGAGGCGCACGATGATTTCGGCGAACCTATCCTCGTTTACTCCTTGCTGTCCGCGTGTGCCTTGAATGATTTTGTAAGCACGTAGCGAATGAATCATCGAATAAGCCTCTTCGTAAGAGAGGGGAGCCAAGCCATACGAAATGTCTTTGAGCACCTCTACAAAGATGCCACCCAAACCACAAAGCACCACGTGGCCAAACTTCTCTTCGTATTTGGCTCCCATAAACAGTTCGGTGCCCTTCAGCATTGGTTGCACCATCACCGAGTGTACCTCGGGCATTTGCATCATTCGGTCGAACTCCAATGCCAAGTGCTGTTCGCTCTTGATGTTGAGCACCACACCGCCCATATCCGATTTGTGTACAGGCCCCACCACCTTTGCCACCACCGGAAATCCGCAGCGAAGGGCAAATGCCAATACCTCCTCTTTTTGGTTCGATACAAACTCCTCTACAATGGGGATGCCTGCCGCACGGAGCAACGCTTGTACTTGATGAGGCTCTATATACCCATCGTGTGGAATGGAGTCGATGATGCGGCGGATGCGAGGCACGTCTACGCCAAACAATTCTATCTCGTTGGCGGCGGGTTTGGGAGCATTCACAATGCGCGAAAGAGCTGTGCCAAGTGTCACCTCATCGGCAAAGTTGACGTGCCCCTTTGCCAAGAATGCCTCTACCTCTGCGCCAGCCGTGTTGATGGAGGGGAGGATAGGGAAGATGGGTTTGCTGCACGTGCGCATCTTCTTGTCGAGCACGTCGTACATATCAAACATAGTCACCAGCCCCGGTGTGCCAAATATTGCCATAATAGCGTCGATGTGCTCGAAGCGATTCTCACAATAATCAATGCACAGGCTAAGGTGTTCGGGTGTGCCAGTAGCCAATATGTCTATGGGGTTTCCTACCGATGCGCCAGGATAGAGTTTGGATTTCAACTCTTCTGCAGCTTCGCCCGTGATAGGGGGCACGTTCAGTCCGCCTTTGCTCAGCGCGTCGGTCAGCATCACGCCAGGGCCTCCAGCGTGGGTCACAATGGCAAAGTTTTTGCCTTGCAGTTCGGGCAGGGTAAACACGCAGCCCACGGTGGTCAGCTCCTCGCGCGAGAAGCAACGCACGATGCCCGCCTTGCGAAACAATGCCTCTACTGCCGAGTCGCTATTGGCTATGGCGCCCGTGTGCGACGATGCCGCACGACTGCCGCTTTCGCTGCTACCTGCCTTGATAGCGGCTATCTTGCACCCCTTACGTATAAGTGAAGAGGCGTGAAACAGCAAGCGGTCGGGGTCTTTGATGCTTTCGATGTAGAGCAGTTTGATGTGCGAGTCGTTGCCCGGCTTGTAGTGGTTGTCCATATACTCCAGCACATCTTCCACCCCTATCTGCTTGGCATTGCCCACACTCCACACCGAGTTGAATTGCAAGCCTTTGTTCACCGCACTTTCGAGGATGAACACTGCCGTAGCCCCCGAACTTGAGATGAGGTCTACACCACGCGGGTTGAGGTGGGGGATGGGTTGGCTGAACACGCTGTGATGGCAAGTGTTCATCAGCCCGATGCAATTGGGGCCGATGAGCGATGCCCCGTAACGGTTCACCGTCTCCAAGATGCGCTCTTCGAGCATCGCTCCTTCGTGAGTTTCTTCACCAAAGCCTGCCGATAGGATGATGACGGCACGCACACCTTTGTGCGCTACCAGTGTCTCCACCACGTCGGGGCAGAGTGGGGCAGGTATGGCAAGAATAGCCAAATCGGTTTCGGGCAGCAAAGACACGTCAGCAAACGACTGCACGCCTTGCACCTCGCTCTCTTTGGGGTTCACCGCACGCAGTTCGCCTTGGTAGCCACCACTTATGAGGTTGCGCAGCGTAGCACCTCCCGGCTTGTGAATGTTGTTGGATGCTCCTACCACCACGATGCTACGGGGACAGAGCAATTGTTTTGTTATCATAATCGCCACTCCTCTCTTTTGGTTAGTTTGTTATTCTATCACAAATATAACGGTTGCTGTGGATAAAAGGGTGGTTTGTCTGTGGTTTTTTTTAAAGATAACGATTGTTTGGATAGATAAATGATACTTAGTCAAAGCTCCACACTACTCCAGCATCAATGAGATAGATGGAGTAATCTTTACGCCACACTGACTTTCGATTTCGGAAAAAAGCAGCGGTAGCACCTTGTCAATAGTTATGGGGTTTGATACTCCTTTGTTGAAGATGCAAGTGCCGTTGTGCAGGGTATAGGTGCCGCTGTTGTGCTCGATGATAGCGTCCGAAACGGAAATCGTTAGATTTAGCGTATTGAATTTTTTTGTGCAAATCTCAAGAAGTTTTTGTAGGTTTAAGACTCTTGCCATGCCGTAGTTTAGGATGCTTCCCTCGGTTGAACCTGATGTTATAGTTAAAGAGTCAACTTCATATTTAGAGCATACTTGATTGATTAGATTCTCTTTAGCAATATCATCATTAAATACTGGCTCAATTACAATAACATCATCTTGAGGTTTTGCAACAAAAGCCACACCTGTAATTTCTCCATAAGAATTACGGGACACAAACGGAGTCCCATTAAAGATTGTTAAATATTCAAATAATGTCGAGAGGTCATCTGTCGAAAGAAATGCCTTGAATTGCTCAGATTCAATGTGCTTTTTATAAAAGTTGTAAAATTCATCAATCTCGAATGACTCTATGTTTACTTCAGTCTGTGTTGGGTAATAAACCTTACTTGAGTTCTTGACAACCGTACCAAACCCTTTTTTTTTGAGAAAAGGCAATAACTCTTCTCTATATGTGCTCAAAACTACTAATGTAATTCCTTTGGCGGCCAAATCTTTGTAGCCATATGCTAACAATTTAGTAATGATTTTCTGACCTTCATATTCTTGCAAAGTTGAACCTGCGCTCCAATAAAAAATATCAATATGCTCGCCAAATACATTAAATTTATAATAATCAGAGTAGAAACAGGAGACTATTTTTTCACCAGCACAGGCGCAAAAAACGTGCGCTGGACGATACTTGTCTCTGAAATACAATTCGATATATTCATCAGAATCTCCAAAGATATTTTTCCACATTTGGGCAAGGCTCTTTTTTAGAAAAGTTTGGTTGTGATATTGATTACCAGTGCAATATTTTATATTTTCAAGCATATCGTTTTTTTTTTGTATATTTACTCAAGCATCAACGAGATTGCAGTGTCAATCTTATCACCACACTGTTGCTCAATCTCCTTAAACAGGCGGGGTAAAACTTCATCAATGGATATGGGCTTATTTACTTCTGTGCTGTAATTACAATAGCCATCACTTATCGTATATGTACCGCTATTGTCCTTAACAATAGCATCAATAATGGATAGTTGTAGTTGTAGGTTAGGGTATTTAGCAGCACAAACCTCAAGAAGTTTATGTGGTTTTATAATTCTAATCATACCAAAGCGGTTTGCGTCGGCTTCGTTTGAGTTATACGCCAAATTAACGCTTTTAACGCTGTATTTGGAGCATATTTGATTGACTAAGTTTTCTCGGGCTATTTCATTATTGCAGATTAACTCAAGAATTAGCAGTTCTCCATCTTCATTGGTAACAAATGCAGCTCCTGTAATATTTTTGTCAGAATCATACGCTACAAATGCAGAACCATCATATATGGCCAAAAACTTTAAAATAGTCTCAAAGTCAGTTCGTGAATGTATTGGTCGAAACTGAGCAGACAAAAAATGTTTTTCATAATAATCATAAAGTGCATCACTGGTATAAATCTCAATATCTACATCTTGGCTTGACTGATAAAGCCGCGTATGTTTTTTCTTGAAAATATCACTATATCCTAACCGTTTATAAAAAATGAACAGCCATTTCTCTTGAACAATTAGTGTTGTCAAAACAATGTTCTGCTTCGCCGCTTGATTTAAATAATAATCAAATAAACCAGGATAAATGCCTTGTCCTCTGTATTCGGGCAAAGTGTTCACTGCTGTAATGTATGTGCTGTTCACCAGCTCTCCAAAAAGCTTGAAAGCATAGGGCACAGAATGGACGCACGATACTATCTGATTGTCGAGTGTGGCACAAAATACACGGTTGGGTCTGTACTTATCCCTGAAGAATAGATTTATGTACGAGTCATCATCATTAAATATCTCTTTCCAGTTTTCCCAAAGAGTATTTTTCAGCCTCTTTGAGTCACTGAAACTATCTCCTGTGCAATATTTTATATCGGTAGCCATAATTATTAATTAAGGTTTTATTAGACACTCCCATTTTGGACCAACATTATCGCTATTGAAAGTCATTTGTGAGGTATGATCAAAAATCCAGGCTTTGCCAGTTTTGCTTGCCGCTTTGCGGGTGCGCTCAAGGTCAAAATCCTTGTGGATATAAACTTTATGCTCAAACAGATTATCGTTTTTGTCTATCATTCCCTCCAAAATAGCCCTTTCTTGCAACACCGTGTTGGGGTATATTCTTAAACCAACAAATGCAAATAGTGCTGTGTGTGATAATTTTTTTGAGTTCTCGATAGTTTCTAAAACACGTTTCTGGCTATCGCCATATCCTGCCAGTAACAGCGTGTGAAGGTAATGTATATTATATTTCAACGCCAAATTTGATGTTCTCAGTATGTCTGAAAATGTGTACCACTTGCCATACTCCTCAAGTGTTTGGTCGCAGAATGACTCTGTTCCAAATTCGATGTGTTTCAATCCTGATTTCTTATAAATAGCCATCTGTTCGTCTGTTATATCGGTGGGTGAGAAGTACGAACCCCACGATATATTTAGTTTATTGTCTATTATTGCTTGCGTAAGCTTAATATTATAATCATTGGCTATATTAAATACGGGATCTGTAAAAAACCAATAGTTTATTCCATATCGCTCTTTAGCCTCTTTTATCGATTCGATAATTGAGTCTATATCTACCGTGCGTACTTTCCTGCCATAATTTATAGGATATGTACAATAAATGCAATTAAATGGACAGCCTCTTTTTGTCTGAAGACTCATAATGCCACTATTGTGCCAATAATAATCAACAAGGTTGCTCTCAAATACTACACTTGGGCTATCTATCCATTTGCTGTTGCAGTGTTGTTGTGTTTTTTTTGAATATAATTCAGAATTTCCATCTGCTTGTGTGTATGTGCATGAACTTCCATTTACAATAGCCTCTATAGTACGGTAAAGCAGTTCCTCACCTTCTCCCTTTATGCCATAATCTACATCTAATTTCTGCATAAAAACCTCAGGGTATATGGAGAATGCAGGGCCTCCAATGATAATAGGTCTATTTGTTGCACTCTTAATTGTTTTTATTAACTCTTTGTAGTAATCAAAAAAACGGTTCTTGTTAGTATTACAAAAACAATCAATGTTCCTCATTGATATACAAATCGCTGCTGGTTGATTCGTTTTGATATAATGAATTAGCTGGTCGATTGATATTATATTCATATCTAATGTGTCGAATTGGCACATAGGCAATCTTTTAAGCAAATAGCTTTTCAGGTAAGCTATGCCAAGAGGATACACAGGGTATGGTTCTTTATATTGATTGGCCGATATTAAGGCTATTCTGTTATTCATATCTGATGGTTTTAATAAAATAGTTTTTTGTAAATATTGCCGATGTTTGGAGGTGCAACCCAATTTTTTCTAAATCAATCATTTTAATTCGATTTACTTATAGCCAGTCGATGGTTTTTCTGAATTTTGCAAGGGTGATATGATAATTTGGCTTTACGCAGTCCCTCTATGCCTAAGTCCTCTTCCCTGTTGATATAAATATACTCTTGCGGTAGCGATTTAACGAATAGGTTGTTAATCATAGAATAAGCCCCACTATACTCAATATTCGCTTTCTCGACTATAATATCAATCATATTGTCAGTTAGCTTTGCCCCACAGGTAAAAGCTACCAATTCATCGCCAACATACAAAGCTCGACCGATAAGCCTTAATTGCTCGAAATTATCAAGGGCTTTCCAAATTGCGGATATTTCGTCTTCGAGAGATATATAGTACTTGTCTGAGATAGTTTGTGGTTGGTGTGTTTTATTGCACAATTCAACATATTGCTCTTTACGCGTTAAGTCTAATGGCTCAAATCTATAATCGTACAAACTTTTAAATTTGTTTATATGATTCCGCTTAGGTTGATATTTTGCTCCTGTTAGAAATTCCAAATCGCTCCTATTGTATATATAATCCCATGTTTCAGGCACTATTATCTCTTCACATCTATCTGGAAATAGTCTGTTGAATGTTACTACATCATCTTGAGTCAGCCCAGTAAGCACTAATTTCTTGTTTTCCGAATCTGCATACTTAGCCAAATTATCTATTGTTTTTGTTATATCTTCCTCTTGCCAGTTGTGTAAAGAGCATATTAGCTCCGATGGATTATTAAGCTCTTTAAAAGCAAGAATAGCCATATTCCCAATTATGACATAAGAGGGTTGTAGTGTTTTACTCCAAATATATATGTATGCCAAGCCGTTTGTAGACATGGATCGTTTATTGGGGTTGTCTATATATGGTTGTATTAAATCTAAAACATCTAAACTTAGTGGTTTGAAATTAATCATTATTGTGTGGTATAAAAAAAATAATTCGTTATCTCTTTGGGGGTTGGGCTTTTAAGCAATATATCCTTATCTTTATTGAAAAGGAATAAATAAGAGGGTTCGATATAAATTCGACGTACGGCCCTTTGTCATCGCCAACTATTTTTGTGGAGTATTTTAGTATTCATTCACTAATACAATGTGCAAAAATAACATTATTTTCGCACATTGTTATAAACATTGCTCCCACAATATACTAAAAAATGGAAGATAATACTCGCTATGTAATAAATCGCTCGTTTTTGCATTTGTTAATACCCACAATCATTAGCAATATCGCAATTGTGACAGCATCTCTTGTCGATGTTGCGCTGGTATCACACTATTTTGGTGCTAATGGCCTTGCGGTAGCTTCGCTGTTTGTGCCATTGTTCATATTGTGGGGTTGTATATTCGAGGGCTTTGGTGCTGGCGCATCGTCTCTTTTTAGTAGAAGTGTGGGAAACAACAACCTTGCGAATGGTGTCAATGTGGTGGCTCAAATAAACACAATGGTCTTGTCTATGGCTTTGCTGCTTTGTGTGGTTGGGCTTGTTGCTACTTTTTTGGTATCGGCACAAATGATGGGGATAGAACAAGAGTTGTTTGACGACGCCGTGTGGTATGGTAGGATTCTGTTTGTCACTACCATTCCTATTGTGCTGAACTACTATCTCTTGTTTTTGGTACGTGCCGACTCTGCTGCTAAAACAGCAACCTTGTCGAGCTGTTTGCAAGTAGGGATTAACATTGTATTGGATATTCTGTTTATGGGCTATATGGGGCTTGGGATAAAAGGGTGTGCTTTGGCACTGTTGATAGCCTCTATCGTATCGCTTGCTGTGACCACCCTACACCTGACCAACAAAAAAACACTTGTCGGACTTCGTTTCCTTGTGCCTTGCAAAGCCGTAGTGAAGCAAGTTATTCCCTTCTTTTTTAATACAATCACCAATAACCTCTCTGAGTTTGTGTTGACAATATTTGTCAATGTGTCTATTCTTGTTGTATTTGGGCTTAAAATAGCTTCCATACTTTACATTGTGAACTATGCGGCTACCTTTCTTATCTACTGTTCTATGGGATTGACCTACTCGGCAGCCCCTATTCTCAGTGTCTATTTTGGCGAGAAAAACAACAAGGCAATCTACATTATGGCCCAAAAAGGAATGAAGTATTGTTTGGCAATAGGATTGGTGCTTGCCACTTTGGTGTTTCTTTTTCCCAATTTTGTAGCAGTCACAATATTCAATTTTGAATATACCGATATGTATGCACTCTGTGACAGAGCGATACGGCAGTTTGCTTTGGGCGTACCTCTCTTTTTTATCAATGCAATGATGGTAAATTACTGCCAAGTCACCGAAAGATTTCGATTGTCGTTTGCAATCACCATTAGTATGAGTTTTATTATTCCTGCAACGATTTTTTCTACTGCGTTGGCTCTCGATAACTTCAATGTTATTTGGTGGAACTTTTTATTGGCAAACTCATTGACTTTGGTGGGGTGGCTGACGTATATGTCGATAAAGAAGCGTCGGGGAAAGTTTGATACGCTACTTTGCTTGCCACAACTGAAATCGGATATAAAGGCTGATGTGTTTTTCCTCATTCTCTCGGATGACGAAAAAGAGATTGTTGATTACCAAGAAATGATAGAGCTGTTTTTGTCTCATCACAATATAGCGGAAGGCAAAATAAACCGGACGATGTTGGCGTTTGAAGAAATCGTGAATTTCTCGAAAGAGAGCAACCAACGCAAGAAAGGATACATTGATATTCAAGTGGCAATTACCGAAGCTGACGATATTCGAATTATTGCCAAGCTCGATAATGACACCATTGATATAAGTGCAGTGACACAAACAAGTGTGCTCTCTTCGGGCAATATGTTGAGCCTGCACGTGCTGCAAAGCATCGCCTCTAAGTTTACTCACAACCGTGTGTTGTCATTCAACACCTTAAACCTTTTAATATCCGATTGGCAAAACTCCAACAATGATTGTGTTTAGCCAATCGGATCACTGCCTCAAATCTACCCTCGTGCTTGCGGCGGAGGCACTTGTGCTCAATTCATTGTTTGGTGTTTTGTCGATTATAACAATAATAATCCCTAACATATCCATGTCCCCTTTATACTTTTCGTAAGCTTTGGCGTTATAGCGTTGCAACTTTTCCATTTGTGCGTTCATCACATACATTAGGTTCATTGTTTGCAGCAGGTTGTTGTTCATGTTGGCCGCGCATGAGTCGTTTTCTATGTTGTCCAAGTCGTGTAGCGTGTTTTTTAGTTGCGACGATAGTAGGTTGGTAAATCTTGTGAGCGAGTCGAGCGAATTGGCATACTCTTTCATCTCCTTGTTGGTGCTTACCTCTTCTGTGGGTGCTGCCAGTGCCGTGCGCCTTGTCTCTGCATACTCCAGCATATCGGTAAGCGCCTCAATCACCTGTTGTCGGTAGGCGGTGTCGGTCTGAAAACGTTCGGCCACCATCACGCTCTGTGGCGATACAATTTTCTCTTGCTGCTTGCGAGCGCGGATAATGTCGCCTGCAATCTCGTTTTTGTCTACAAATGGGTAGCCTATCAAAGCTCCTGCGATATAGATGGCGATGGCTGCAATCACCATCAGTACAATTTTTCCTTTTTCATAATTCTCTTTTTTATTGCTATTTAGTTATCTGGATTCCATTGTCAGTCAGAGCTACTCATATTAGTAAGGGTGTTCTAAATTATGTATCTACATCTTGTTTTTACACTTGCAAATATAAGAAATGATGCCGACAAAGACTTTGCAAATTGAATGAAACACTTTGCAGATTTGCAAAAACTGTTGATAAATTGTATGTCGGGTTGATGTTTTGTCTTTTTTGTTGGTAGATACACCCACCCCGTTTGGTAGACAGCCCTATCCACCGCACTGGCAAGCCCTATCTACCGCGTTGGCAAGCCCTTGCCACCAAACGAGCGATATTTATGGTGGGTTGCAACCTTTTTTGTATGTTTGCAGCTACGTAGCAACACCCCTGTGGGGGCGAACGTTATACCCTAAAAATGAAATAGCTAACCAGTGTATATGGAACAAAAACAGCATTACGTAGGGCTTACCGAAGCCCAAGTGCTCGAAAGTCGGGCCAAGCACGGGGTGAACATCCTCACTCCACCCCAGAAAGAACCCCTTTGGTTCAAATTCTTAGAGAAATTTGGCGATCCGCTCATCATCATCCTGTTAGTGGCAGGCGCACTATCCATTGGCATCTCGTTCTACGAATATTTTGCGATGGGCAAAGATGGGGCGGTGTTTCTCGAACCCGTGGGCATCTTCGTGGCGATATTTCTCGCCACGGGGCTCGCGTTCTTTTTCGAGCTGAAGGCCGACCGTGAGTTTGCCATACTCAACCAAGTGAACGACGACGAGGCGGTGCGGGTGATTCGGGACGGAAACACGATAGAGATTCCTAAAAAAGAGGTGGTAGTGGGCGATATTGTCATTGTGGGTACGGGCGACGAAGTGCCTGCCGACGGGCTGCTGCTCGAGGCGGTGACGCTGCACGTAGACGAGTCGTCGCTCACGGGCGAGCCTGTGTGTGTGAAAAGTGTCGCCCCCGAAGAGTTCGACCCCGAAGCCACCTTTGCCACCAACCACCTGATGAAGGGCACCAAGGTGATGGAGGGGCACGGCGTGATGCAGGTAGAGGCGGTGGGCGACCACACCGAAAACGGCAAAGTGTTTGAAGCGGCACAGATAGACACCAGTGTGAAAACACCGCTCAACGAACAGCTCGATAGGCTGGCAAGCCTCATTACCAAGGTGAGCTACCTCATTGCAGGGCTTATCATCGTGGGGCGCATCGCGATGTACTTCTCGGCCAACGAGTTTGAGTGGGTGGAGTTTATCGCCTACTTTTTGCAGACGGCGATGATTGCCGTGACGCTCATTGTGGTGGCGGTGCCCGAAGGACTGCCTATGGCGGTGACGCTGAGCTTGGCATACAGCATGCGCCGTATGCTGCGCACAAACAACCTGGTGCGCAAGATGCACGCCTGCGAAACGATGGGAGCCACCACCGTGATATGCACCGACAAGACGGGCACGCTCACCCAAAACCAAATGAGTGTGTATCAGACCAACTTCTACGGGCTGGATAGCCAGAAGCTGACCGACAACCCGATGAGCCACCTCATCGAAGAGGGCATAGCGGTCAACTCCACCGCTTCGCTCGACCTCTCCGACCCCCACCGTGCCAAGGTGCTGGGCAACCCCACCGAAGGGGCGTTGCTGCTGTGGCTCAAGTCCGAAGGCATCGACTACCTGCCCTTGAAGGAACAAGCCCATCGCATCGAAGAGTTGCCATTCAGCACCGAGCGCAAGTACATGGCTACGGTGGTGCAGTCGCCCCTCGTGGGCAAAAAGGTGCTCTACGTGAAAGGTGCGCCCGAAATTGTGTTTGCCCTCTGCCGCGAGGCGGTAGGCGGCGCAGACAAAGCCACCATCGACCAGCAGTTGCTCACCTACCAAAATCAGGCGATGCGCACGTTGGGCTTCGCCTATCAGGTGCTCGAGGGCGACGACGAAACCATACACGACCATCGGGTGGTGGCAAGCAAGCTCACCTTCTTGGGCATTGTGGCGATAGCCGACCCCGTGCGTGCCGACGTGCCTGCGGCGGTGGCGGAGTGCATTGATGCCGGCATAGCCATCAAGGTGGTGACGGGCGACACCCCCGGCACAGCCAAGGAGATAGGCCGGCAGATAGGCTTGTGGAGCGATGCCGACAACGAACGAAGCATCATCACGGGCCCTGAGTTTGCCGCCCTCACCCACGAGGAGCTGAAAGAGCGGATAAACGACCTGAAAATCATAGCCCGTGCCCGGCCAATGGACAAAAAGCGGTTGGTGGAAACCCTGCAAGAGGTGGGGCAGGTGGTGGCGGTGACTGGCGACGGCACCAACGATGCCCCTGCGCTCAAAGCGGCTCACGTGGGGCTGTCGATGGGCGACGGCACTTCGGTGGCAAAAGAGGCGAGCGACATCACCATCATCGACAACTCGTTTGCCAGCATCGGGCGTGCCGTGATGTGGGGGCGTTCGCTCTACAAAAACATACAACGCTTCGTCTTGTTTCAACTCACGGTCAACGTGGCTGCGTGTCTCATCGTATTGGCAGGCGCATTTATGGGCACCGAGTCGCCCATCACCGTCACGCAGATGCTCTGGGTGAACCTGATAATGGACACCTTCGCGGCTATGGCGTTGGCCTCGCTGCCTCCGTCGGGGGCGGTGATGCGCGAAAAACCACGCAACCGCACGGCGCACATCATCACACCCGCTATGCGGTGGAGCATTGTGGGCATTGGCGGCTTCTTCTTCGTGCTGCTGTTAGCGTTGCTCTACCTGTTTCAACACGCCGACGTGACGTGCCTGGCCGACTTGATGAGCCTCTCGCTGAGTGCCCAGTCCAAAGGGTTGTCGCCCTACGAGCTGAGCCTCTTCTTCACCATCTTCGTGATGCTCCAGTTTTGGAACCTGTTCAACGCCCGTGCCTTCGAGACGAAGCGTTCGGCGTTTCACTTCAAGGGGTGCGGTGGTTTCGTGTGGATTTCGCTGCTCATCATCGCAGGGCAGGTGCTCATCGTTTCGGTGGGAGGCGCCATGTTCAGCGTGGTTCCGCTGCTCTTTGCCGACTGGGTGATTATCATCCTTGCCACCTCGGTGGTGCTGTGGGTAGGCGAAGCGGTGCGACTGTTTAAATAAAAAAATGATGAAAGACTATACAATAAAAATGACCGACGGGGTGGCGCGCAACGCACAAGTGAGGCTCGCCGCTCCCACCAGCCTTGTCATAGGCAAAGGCGAACAGGTGGCGATTGTGGGGCTGAACGGGGCTGGCAAATCGCTCTTGGTAGATATGCTCACTGGCAAGTCGCCCCTGCTCAGTGGCGAACTGCTCTACGACTTCTGGCCCAACCCCTCCCACCGAGTGTACGACAACATTCGCTTGGTCACCTTTCGCGACTCGTATGCCGCCGCCGACACGGGCTACTACTACCAGCAGCGTTGGAACTCGCAAGATATGGACGATGTGCCCTTGGTGCAAGAGTATCTCACCGCGCCCTGCGACGAGGAGTTTCGCCAGCAGCTATACACCCTGCTCGATGTGCGTCGCCTGCTCGCCAAGCCCATCGTGCTGCTGTCCAGCGGCGAGCTGCGCAAGTTTCAGTTGGTCAAGAGCCTCTTGTGCAAACCCTCGCTGCTCATAGTAGACAATCCCTACATCGGCTTAGACGACAACGCCCGCCGGGTGCTCACGAAGCTTTTCGAGCAGCTCAGCACCACGCTGGGCATCCAAATCGTGTTGCAGCTATCACGGCTCAACGACATCCCCCCGTTCATCACCCACGTGGTGACGGTGGCGCACAAGCAGGTGGTGAGCAAGCAAACACGTGCCCACTACCTGCAATCGCTCTGCGTGAGTGGATGCGAAGGGGTGATAACTCCCCAGAAACGTGCCGATATTTTGGCTCTGCCCCACACCGCCGACAGCTACGATGCGCCCGAGGTGGTGAGGCTCAACGGTGTCTCCATCCGCTACGGCTCGCGCACCATACTCAAATCGCTGCACTGGGTGGTGGAGCGTGGCGACCGCTGGGCGCTGAGTGGCGAAAACGGGGCAGGCAAGTCCACCCTGCTCAGCTTGGTGTGTGCCGACAATCCGCAATCGTACGCCTGCGACATATCGCTCTTTGGCAAAAAACGGGGCACGGGCGAGAGCATCTGGCAAATCAAGCGTCACATCGGCTACGTGTCGCCCGAGATGCACCGCTCCTATCAGAAGAATGTGCCCACCATCGACATTGTGGCGAGCGGACTGCACGACAGCATCGGGCTATATGTGAAGGTGCCCGAGGCTCACCGTGCCATCTGCCGATTTTGGCTCGATGTGTTTGGCATAGTCCAGCACGAGCAGACCCCTTTCTTGCAGCTATCATCGGGCGAGCAGCGATTGGCATTGTTGGCGCGCGCCTTTGTGAAAGATCCCGA
The DNA here is from genome assembly GCA_947074275.1 of uncultured Bacteroides sp. Taxonomy (GTDB): domain Bacteria; phylum Bacteroidota; class Bacteroidia; order Bacteroidales; family Bacteroidaceae; genus Bacteroides. The sequence continues at coordinate 2,986 of CAMTPA010000040.1, read as the reverse complement.
ACTGCTGATATTGGACGAACCGCTGCACGGGCTGGACACCTACAACCGCCAGTTGGTGAAGTCGGTGATATCGGCATTTTTGGCTCGCCCGGGCAAAACGCTGATAATGGTGACGCACTACCCCGCCGAGCTGCCGCCCGAGGTGAACAAATCGATCTGCTTGAAGCGCAACGAGTAGGAGGGGGCTGAAAATCATAGAGGAAACGGGAGCTTTCAGTTTCTTTGTCACGTCTGTGTTTTTTTCATTGGTTAATAGTTGTTATTTGATGGTTTATTCTCTATTTTTGTAGCAAGTATATGAAAAACATGTTGTTGGGGTATGTATCCCCAGACGAAAAAAGTGCTGAGATGATAACTGCTAACGAATAAAGAGTTGAATAATATAAACTTTAAAAATAAAACGATGGAGAAAAAGATGAAAAAGACCGACCAACCCTTGGTAGACAAAACGAAAACAGAAAACAAGCATCACTACGTGCCCCCTCGCATCGAGGTTGTCGAAGTGGAGGTGGAGAGTGGAATATTGGTTTCATCATATCCCACTCAGCCCAGCAAGTTCTAACCCCTCAAATGTCTAATCAGTAAAAACAAATGTATGAAAAAAATATACTGCCACTTTCTCTTTAAAGCGGTTTTGGCGATAGCCCTCGTAGCGATGTGTGGCTTGCAAAGGGTGCAGGCACAAACAAGGAGTACTTCTCCAAAACGACAAATGGAAGCTCTCGGACGTGGTCTTATTGCAGCCAATACGGGTGCTGGAATGCTTGTCAGTTGGAGGCTTTTGGGGACAGAGGCTCCAACGACACAATTTAATCTTTATAAAGACGGCGCATTACTGACAGCGATTTCGGGTGATTCTCCTACGTCTTACCTTGATGCTACTGGCGACGCAAATAGCGTTTATGCGGTAGCTCCTGTCTCTGGTGAGGTAGAAGGCAACAAATCTTCTGCTGTTATGGTGTTTAGCGATACCTCTAAAGATGGAACAAGTAAGGTTACTTTTCCTTATAAAACACTCACTTTAGATGTTCCTCCAGGAGTCAAGACTCCAGATGGCGTTACTTGCTCTTATACTCCAAATGATATGAGTGTGGGCGATTTGGATGGAGATGGAGAATACGAATTAATCGTAAAATGGGATCCAAGTAACTCCCAAGACAATGCTAACTCGGGATATACAGGCAATGTTTATATTGATGCTTACAAGCTGGATGGCACAAAGCTTTGGCGTATCGACTTAGGACGCAATATTCGTGCAGGGGCTCATTATACTCAATTTATGGTCTACGACTTAGACGGAGATGGCTATGCCGAAATTGCGATGAAAACTTCCGATGGCACTGTGGACGGTTTAGGCAATGTGATTGGAGATGGTTCGGCTGATTACCGCACTTCTTCAGGAATGATTATGAGCGGGAATGAATATTTGACTATTTTTCAAGGAAGTACAGGCAAAGCCATTACAACCATTGATTATGTTCCCGGTCGTAATGTTACATCCTCTTGGGGTGATACCTACGGAAACCGCTCGGAACGTATGCTTGCTGCTATTGCTTATTTAGACGGGGTTAAGCCAAGTTTGATAATGTGTAGAGGTTATTACACCAACGCTTATGTAGTAGCCTACGATTTTGATGGTGCAAACTTAACACAGCGTTGGTATCATAAGAGTGAAACAAAAGGCGAAGGGCTTTATGGAGAAGGTAATTACCAACTCTCCATTGCCGATTTGAATGGCGATGGCTTTGACGAAATTATTTATGGTGCCGCTGTCTTGAAAAACGATGGAACACTTCTTTATCGCACAGGATTTGGGCGTGGCGGCGCTCTACACGTTTCAGATTTAGACCCCGATTGTGCAGGTCTTGAAGTATTTGGTGTTCACGAAGAAGCAAGCTCTGATTATGGCTATGAAATGAGAGATCAATCGGGCAATGTTGTGTTTGGCGAAAAAACAGGTATTGATGTGACAAGAGGAATGGCTGCGGACATTGACCCAAATCACCGTGGCTTTGAAATGTGGAGCACTGGATCTAATGATGTATTTAACGCTCGTGGTGAAGTGATCTCTTCAACCAACAAGCCCTCAATTAACTTTAGAATTTATTGGACTGGAGATGTTTGTGATGAACTTCTTGATGCTACGGGGGCTGGAGGGGCTGGAGGAAAAATAGAGAAGTGGAATGCAAGCAGTAAGGGTGTGGACCGGCTTTTTAGCTTTTATAATGTCAATAATTCCACACTGAATAATTCGACGAAAGCAAATCCTTGTATCTCGGCCGACCTTTTCGGAGATTGGCGAGAAGAATTTATTGTGCGCTCAAGTACCGATCCTTCAAAGATTACGATTTTTACTACTTCTTATACCACTACACATCGCGTTTATACGCTGATGCACGATCCTCACTATCGACTTAGTGTTGCCTGGCAAAATGTGGGTTATAATCAGCCTCCCCATTTGGGTTATTATCTACCCGATGCGGTGGAAAATTTGACACAACCTAATATTTATGTTTATTCATATACGATGACCGCCACGCCCAACAATGCCACCTATGGCAGCGTAACCGTCAACGATGGCACATCGCCCCAAACGGTAAACGAAGGCGACGCAGTGACCTTTGCCGCTGCGGCAAATGCAGGCTATCAGTTTGTGAGGTGGACAAAAGCAGATGGCACGGAGGTGAGTACAGACAACCCGTACATAATAGCTTCGGCAAATGCGGATGTGGATTTGATGGCGGTGTTTGCTCCCTATCAAGGCGGCAATGGCACCAAGGGGGATCCTTACCAAATAAACAGCGTGGCAGGACTTGAATACTTCGCTACCGAAACCACAGGGATGTATGGCAAGCTCACAGCCAATGTGACACTCACCACAGGCGTTTCATTCAACACCAACACTACTTTGATTGTAGACGCAGGCAAGATATTGACATTAGCCACAGCTACCTTTACACTTCCAAATATGATAATGCAAGAGGGT